>CALVIA010000076.1 GCA_944329255.1 uncultured Bacilli bacterium | reverse complement strand
TACAATAACATTAAGTTTGGTAATAAGTGCATATTTTATATGTCTATTTGTTGCACTTCATTTGAAAATTTAGGATTATAAATATAACAAAAAAAATTAATTTGCATATAATTAGATTGAAAGGTATTAGGTGAAAAAATGAAAGATAGAAATAATAATTTTTTTATTCCATACGCAAACCCAATGTATCCGATGATGCCAAACGATTTAGAAAATAGAGTTAATTCATTAGAAAGAATAGTTAAAAGATTAGAAAATAGAATATCTTTATTAGAAAATAATAATATATCATATAGTGGTGAAATAAAATATAATACAAGTATACCAGAAAATTATAATCAAAATATGTATCCAAATGCTATGCATATGATGTAAAAAAAGTTCTTTAAGAACTTTTTTTTGCTTTTTCCAAAATATCAATTATATTTTTACAATTTACACTTTTATCATATTTATTAAAAGCATATTTTTTTATTTCATTATGACTATATTTATCATAATTATTAACCATAAATATAATTGATTCTGCATATTTTTCAATATCATTTATAGGAGTAATAATGCTATTTTTATTATTTACTATTTCAAGAGGTCCTCTACAATTAGTTGTTATAACTGGTAATCCAGCTGCAAAAGCTTCAACAATTGGAATACAAAATGTTTCATAAGTACTAGATACACATAAAACATTAGATTCACTAAGTAATTTAGGTATAGAAGAATTACTTACATAACCTAAAAATTCCACATTATCGTTTAAATTTAAACTTTTTGCAATAGATTCATAATAACTTTTATATTCCCCAGTTCCAACTATTTTTAGATAAACATTTTTATAATTCTTTTTATTAACTACAATATCAAGTGCTTTTAACAAAACATCTAAAGCTTTAACCTTATAAAAATTAGATATATTAATCAAAACAAATTTATCATTATTATTATTCAATTTAACATCAAATTTCTTACAATCTATAAAATTTGGTACTATATTACATTCGTTTTTAGTAATATTTTCAATTTCATTTTTTATATCTTCATTTACACTCATACAAAATGATGCATTTTTAATAACATCAATAACATAATTTTTATAATATGGATTATTAAAAATACTCAAAGAATGTGCATGAACAACATATGGAATATTTTCTTTTTCTTTAATGTATTTTGCTGCAATACCAGCAGGTAAAGAACTTTGAACAAATATTACATCCGGCTTACCAGTATATTTTATTAGTTTTTTATATGCCTTATATGCATTTTTAGCATATTTTTTAAAAGAATAGTCTAAATTTAAGTATTTGAAATTTATAATAGATTTTTTATAAAACTTAAATTTATATTTTAATTCATCATATCCATCTGTCTTTTTTTCTCTAAATATATTAAATATTTCCCTTAAACCGACTCTATTAATATATAATAAAGATGCATCACAATACTCACTTAATTCTAAAGCTTGATTTACAAAATAATTTCCCCACAAAGGATCTTTTTTATTTGGAAACCAACTTGGTATAATTAAAACCTTAATTTTTTTCATACTCCACCTATTTATTATTTAAAATATTTAAAACATGATACATTATATCTTTTCTACCTTTTTTACTTAATACTTGTACTAAATCAAATCCTGGTCTTCTATTGCCTTCAACAAGAACAGGTCCTTTATTAGTAATAGCAACATCCCATCCAACAACCTTAATATTTTGATTAACTAAAGCTGCATTTAACACTAATTTTTTTGTTTCATTCCAATAAGGAATTTCAAAATTATTAAATATAGTTTTTGTAACAGGGTGTTTTTTAAAATGATTTAAATCTTTATCTATAGCATCCCCTTTTAACTTACCATACCTTGTATTAATTGAAACGCCCATTCCACCTTTATGAAAATTATCAACTTCATATTTACCATTTCCAACTCTTAGAGCAGCATATAATATTTCGCTTTTATTGTTATTAACAAAAGTCATAATTCTAATTGTATTAACAGATGTTTCACATAACATATTCATTTTTTTATGTTGCTTTATTACCTCTTCTAGAAACATATTATTATTTTTTAAATATTCGTAATATTCATCAATATCTTTTATAGAACTAGATAATACTTTTTTTACATCTGCACCACCCAATCCATTTATAGGTTTAATCATAAATTCCTTATTTTTACTTAAAAATTTACTTAATTTTTCTTTTCCATCAGATACAACATAAAATTCTCTTCCTATATAATCTTTAAAATTATTCAAAAAGTTAGGTTTAACTGTAAAAAATTCTTTATATTTTTCAGGACTAACTTTTTTATAAAATTTATTTTGAGTTCTAACAACAGCATATTTTCTTCTTTCAGATATTTTTTTATTGTAAAATTCATAATTTAAATAATCTGTTAAAGTAGCACCATAAAATAAATACCAAATAATTACATCAATTACCATAAATAAAAAATATTTATTATTATCAATTGATGCATCATATATTCTTTTAAAATAACTTAATATTCTATTCATAAAATCACCTAAAAACATTATAACACGTATGTAAAAATACTACAAAAAAACTTTATAAAAATATTTTTTTATTCAATATTTTGATTTAAATCTGGAATGAATTCACTTGAAACATCTATAATTTCATTATCTAATGACGTAGCTTTATTTCTTTCATAATATTGTCTATATAATTCTTTAGCAGAATTAGATTCTGGATCTAAATTTAATTCTTTAATAATTTCTTCTGGTTCAAAAAATAAAGTATCTGAATCATAATTAGTTCCTGTATTTCTATATAATCCATCCATATTGGTTATAAGAAAACCTCTTTTATCTAGTTCTTCATATGAATAAAATCTAGCATTAGCACTATTAATTCCACCTTCTTCACTCACATAATATCCACCTTCAGCCTTACCATTTATAACAACAATGTGTGTTGAATTACTTGCAATATCTCCAGGTTTTGCATTATAAAAATATTTTTTAGATGAATCAGCTCTTATTTCATCTTTTGGGGTAATCCCATCATCAGCAAGCTTATATTTATCAGCATGATTATACTCAGATATATTAAATCCAGCACACCTTGCACCCCAATCAAAAAAATTTACACAATCTAAATTTCTTAGTGGTACCCCTCTTGTTCCAAAATATAATCCAACATTATCTCTATCAAAAGAAGCTCCTAATTGATACTTCAATCTTCCACCCATCATTGCAAGAGTTCCAAGTAATATCTCAGTACTTCTTATTACTCCATCTCCTGTATACATTAAATTATTATTAATAAGGTCAGCTGCAAAAGCCCCATTTAATTTATCTATAAACTCATCACTTAATCCACACCTTTGAAAAAATGTAGTAGGACAATTTATTTGTTGCAAATTATTATATTTATTATTTGTTATATCATTATATTCCACATAACTAAATTCTTTTGCATATTCAGCACCCAATGCAATAAAATCTTCAGGACTCAAAATACCAGAATTAGCAAAAGAAACTATATAATTCATAGCTTCCTTATTAAAACCATCAAAATCAAGTTTAGCTTTAATCGCTTCAACTGCCATTTCACTTAACCCTGAAGGCATTTGTTCTATTTTATTTAACACCTCAATAACATTTGTAACATTAGTATAGGCAGCTTTCCCAGGCAAATTAATTGAATTTATTGCTGATACTAATTTATTAATATCTAAAACTATTGAAGGTGACTCATTGCTTGCTGCTTGAATATAATTAAAAACATCATTAAAATTTGTTTCATTAAATTTAAATTCATTTTGCATATTACATCAACACTTTCATTACTATCAATATTACTTTCTTTTCTTTTCTAATTCTTCTTTTCTTCTTTGTTCTGCTAATATTCTTTGAATTTGAGCATTCCAATTTGAAATATCATTATATAACTTTCTAACATATGAAGAAACAGCACTTGATAAGGAAGATAGATTATTTATATAATTTTGTAGAACCTCTTTTCTTTCTTCAGCCACATCTAGCCCTTGTGGAACTCCATTTATTACAATTCCATCAGATAAGCTATTAGCTGCATTCCCCAAATTAAATACAACTTCACTAACAGAATCTATTAATTTATTAACTAAAGGAATAATTATATTATTGCATATATCTATTTCATATTGTGCTTTTTTTATTAAAGCTTGTAATTGAGCAATAGACATATTTAAATTACCTCAATAATATTTTCTAACTTTTTTTTATATTCTTCTAAAGAATAATTATTTAAAATAAAATAATCTGCATATGCAATTGGACCACCTTTAGCTGTTTTTTCAATTTCATTTAAATCTCTTTTAATAGATTCATCGATAGAATAACTCCTATTAATTCTATTTTTTAATCTTTCATATCTAATTTCTTTATCAACTATTATTGCAACAAGTTTAATATGTGGAAACTCATCTTTCAAAATTTTATACTCATCCCAAGAATATAAACCATCTATTACTACATTACTTTTCTTAATTTGATCCTTAATTTTAGGTAAAGACAATATAGCATATGCTCCCATACCATACTCATTTCTAATTTTAACTCTCATTTTATTATCATTTTCAGGTGTATAAGGAATATTTTCTTCCTTCATTTTTTCATATGTAATTCTGCCAAAATAAATTTTACTATATCCTTTACTTTCAAAAAATAGAGTAGCAATGCTTTTCCCACTACCACACATTCCAACAATTGCAACTAACTTATTCATTTACTTTTACCATCCTATCAAATAAATTGTAACAAATATTGAAGTTTATGTAAATAATATCACTTAAATATTTTGATTTTTGTCAAGACATAGTGACCAAAATAAGCAAAACAAAATTATCGTCTATATGGCGATTTTTTGAAT
>CALVIA010000075.1 GCA_944329255.1 uncultured Bacilli bacterium | reverse complement strand
AATGTTGATTTTGGTCCATTACAAAAGTATTTAGAAGAAGATGATATAACAGACGTTTCTTATAGTAATGGTGGACAGTTATGGTTAAAATCTTTAACCAAAGGAATTTATAAACCTGAAACTCAAGATGTAAATAATGCACATGTGGAAAAGCTTGCTTTTCAGTGTGCAAATATGATGGGTAAAACATTTAATATGGCGCATCCGTTTCTTGATGCAGAGAGTGCTGAACTTCGTTTAAATTTCGTTCACGATTCAATTGCAAAAAACGGTATTGCTCTGTTAATGAGAAAAACTCCAGCAAAAATAAGACTTCAAAAGGATAAAATTCTTGCTGATAAATATATCACTGAAAATATTCATGATTTTTTGCTAAAATGTGTTGAAGGACATTGCAATATAATAATTAGTGGTGAAACAGGAAGCGGTAAAACTGAGTTTTTAAAGTATTTAGCTGCTCATACTAAAGAAAATGAAAAACTTATTACTATTGAGGATACTTTGGAACTTCATTTAGATAGAATATTTCCATATAGGGATATTATAGCTATGAAGACGAACAATATTGCTTCTTATTCTGATGTTTTAGTTACTTGTATGAGACAAAATCCTAAATGGATTTTATTATCAGAAGTAAGAAGTGCTGAGGCGGTTATGGCGGTAAGAAACTCTATTTCATCTGGACATAATATTTTATCTACTATTCATGCTGATAAAGCTGAATCAATCCCAAGCCGTATGTATAGTCTTCTTGAAACAAATTTGGATATTGATCAATTTTTAAAATCAATTCATAGATATGTTCAATTAGGTGTTCATATAAGAGGATACCAGAGTGTTGAAAAACAAAGATTTGTTCGTGAGGTTTGTGAAGTTTGTGAATTTTATGTGGATGAGAATAATGTTGCAAAGAGTAATATTATTTATAAAAAAACTCCAGGTGGTCAAGTTTACATGAGTAATCCTACAAAGTATTTATTAGATTATCTTGCTGCTCAAGCTGTTATTTTACCAAAAGATTGTATTGTAAAAAATGTTGATGAATCTAATAATGATACGAGTACAACTAATAATACTTTTTCTAGTAATATGGTAAAAAGTGAAATTTTAGATATATAGAATGAGGTGATTAAATGGAATTTTTATTAATACTAGTAATTGCATTATTTATAATTTTATATAGGTCTAATAATAATGCTAGTCCATATAAATTTATTGTTTCAAAAACTAGTGAAGTATACGAAAAGTTTGCTCCTTATTCTTTTAAAAAGATTAGAGAAAAAGTTAAAGAATTAGGTATGGAATATAGCACAAAACAGTATACTAGTCAGATAATTATATTTGCTGGAGCAGCTGCAATAATATCTTATATGTATTTTTATAGCATTATAATTAGTGCTATATATGTTGCTGCTGCAATTTGTGTTATTCCTTATTTAGCTTATTTAAGATGCAAAAAAATATATAGTGAATTTATTTTTGAACAAATTCAAGTATATACTACAAATACAATTATGGAGTTTGCTAGTACTCAATCATTTGTAAAAGCTTTAGAAGGTGTATATGCATCTGGTGTTTTAGAAGATCCAGTTGCAAGTGATGTAAAAGAAATGATTGAATTAGCATATACAAATGGTACAATTAATCAATCTATTGAATATATGAATTCAAAGTATGATTTCCATATGGTTAGAAATATGCATCAATTGTTCTATCAAATTACTCAAGAAGGATCTCTTGATTCTAGTGAAACTATGGATGCAATGTTAACAGATATAGATAATCTTGTTGAAGGTGTTTATAGGGATAGAATAGATAGAGCAACATTCCATAAATCCTTTTTACAGTATGGTGTTATATTGTATTTACTTGTAATGCTTATACAATATTTAATTGGAAATGATTCTTATTTGGCATTGCTTGATGAACCTGTTGCTGTTGTTATGCTTCATTTCATTTTGATAATCAATAGTTACTTTTTGTTAAAAGGTGAAAAATATTATAATGAAGATGTGGGGGCTGAATAATGGAAATATTAGTTGTTGGAATTATATTATTATTTATTTTATATAAAAATAAAAAAATTGATGCTGGTAAGTTTATTAGAGATAATGGAGATTGGGTAAAAAAATTAAAAGAAAGTGATTATGATTTTCTAGTTAGATCTAAATATGGTGATGATGTAGATATAGATGCTTTATTTAATTTAAGAACAAGGAATGCTTTTATTGTAATTGTATTTTTATTGTTTTTGTTTTTAACAGAATTATCATTAATAAATATTATAACTTCTTTTGTAATAGGATATGTTATTTTTAAAATGCCTTATACATCTTTAAAAGCTGATTATAAAGCAAATATGCATAAAATTAATTTACAATTACCTTATTTTTTAAAGAATTTGGAAGTTTTAGCACAACACTATACTATTCCTGTTGCTCTTGCAAAAAGTATTGATACATCCCCAGAAATTTTTAGGGATGGTCTTAGAAGATTAGTTCAAAGAATTAATGATGGAGATTCCACTGTAGATCCTTATATGGATTTTGCAAAGGAATACCCTGTAAGTGATTCGATGAGAATGATGAGGCTTTTATATAGACTTAGTATAGGTTCTCAGGAAAATAAACATGAGCAGTTAATTATGTTTTCAAAGAGTGTATCTGCTCTTCAAAATAAAGCAAGAGAGGTAAGATACAAAGAAAGACTTTCTAAAATGGAAGGACAAACAATGATAATGTTAGGTGCAGTTGGTGGGGGAGTAATGGTATTATTACTATTCTCTATTTTACAATCATTTTAGTAAATAAATGTAAAATTTATTGCACAAAATATTTATGTATAATATAATTTAATTAAAGTAAAGGAGGAATAAAATGAAAGCTGCTACAGGTGAATTAAATTTAACTGTTATAACAGTTATCGCTATTGGTGCTATTGCTGCACTATTTTATACAGTGTTATGGCCTACAATTAAGGAAAATATCACCAACAATTCTGAGGGTATATTTAATCCTGATGAGTCAGGTAATAATCCACTTAGTTATGTTGAACATGCTGAAGTTGAATGGTGTTAATTTAATTTAAATAAAAGAAGGTGATTGAATGAGAGAGGCTATGGGTGGGGCATTATTAATAAAATTGGTTATGTTTTTTATTATTCTTTATGTTTGCTTTTTTTCAATAGCTATAAATTATTCAATTACGTTTAGAGTAAAAAATCAAATAATAAATATAATAGAAGCTTACGAGGATATTGAATTTGCTCAACCAGAAATTGATAAATATATTGCAAGTGTTTCATATTACAAAGCTAATGTTGGTAGTTTTGCTATAGAAAATGCTAATTGCAGTCATGGTTATTGTATTGAAGAAATTGATGCTGTAAGGGGCAAATATTATAGAGTTACAACATATGTTACTTTTGATTTTCCTATAATTGGAAGATTTACTAATTTTCCAGTAAGTGGAGAATCAAAGGTTATATTTAATAGTTAGGGGGATGTATAATGAATGTTATTATATCTAATCAAGCAAATGATTTATTGTCTTCGATGAATATAGATGTTATAAAAAAAATAAATGGTGTTTTTTCATCAGATGAAATTATTTCAAATTTTTCTAACTTCTATTATGAAAGATTAATATTAGATATTACAGCACTAAAAGATTATACTGATATAAAAAATCTTCAAAAATTATCAATAAATTTAGATGCAAGTAAAATGATTATATTATTAGATGGTTCATCATATACATCATCTTCAGAATTTATCTCTAAATTAATTTCTGTTGGTATATATAATTTTACTAAAAATGTTGATGGAATTATGTATTTGATGTCACACCCTAATTCTTATAAGGATGTTGCTAATTTGCAAAAAATTGATGAACAACCTGATGAGTATATCAAAACCCAAATGGGCGGAACTAAAATAATTGGAGTTAAAAATTTAACAGATCATGCAGGTAGTACTACATTAATATATAAATTAAAGAATCAATTAGAAAAGAATTATAAAGTAATAGCAATTGAAATTGATAAAAAAGATTTTGTATATTTTAATGATAGAAATATGTTTTCATTTACAAATGATCAGTTCAATAATGAACTTTTAAAAATAAATTCTAATGTGGAAGTAATACTTGTTGATTTAAATAATTCTAATCAAGAAAAATGTTGTAATGATGTTATATATTTATTAGAACCTTCTATTATTATGTTGAACAAATTAATATCTAGAAATAGAAATATATTAAATAATATATCTGGTAAGAAAGTAATTTTGAATAAAAGCATGCTTTCTCCAAAGGATATAAATGAGTTTGAAATGGAGGCTAATATAAAAACATTTTATAGTTTACCTCCTATTAATGATAGAATGCCTAGTGTTGCTGTTGATAACTTTTTGGTTAGATTAGGATTTTTTAAACAAAAAAATAGTGAAGAAAATAGTAATTCATTAATAAATGATGGTATTTTAGGACTTTTTAAGCATAAAAGTTGACAAAATCATTTATATATTATAAAATTATGTTGTTAAAGAGGAGGAGTAAATTATGTGCCATAATGAAGATTTATTAACTATAATAGGATTGTTAAAAAAAGTTTTAGTGATTTTACAAATTGGTATTCCAATTGTCTTACTATTATTTGGTACAATTGATTTAGGAAAGGCTGTAATGGCTGGAGATGAAAAAGAAATTAAAAGTGCAACTGGTCTTTTATTAAAAAGAACAATTGCTGCTGTTGCTGTTTTCTTATTAATATTAATCGTTTCAATTGTAACTGGATGGGTTGGAGGAGACGAATGGAAAGAATGTTGGACTAGTGCTAAAGAAGACGTTACTATTAACCCAATTAATCCAGTATAAAAATGCAATAATTGCATTTTTTTTATTTTA
>CALVIA010000074.1 GCA_944329255.1 uncultured Bacilli bacterium | reverse complement strand
ATTTTAAGGCAATTTAAAGTTTTTTTGCCTTTTTAAATGGAAATGTGTCGATTTTAAGTTTTGTACTCTCATTTGTGCCTTTAATATGATTATAAAAAGAGTTTTTTCTTTGATATACATATTCATCATCAACTATTCCCTTATTATATAATTTACTTACAGTTTTTAAATGTTTTTTCAAACGTTTTTTTGAAGAATATCTCAGCTTAATTATAATCTTACCTGAACTACTTAAAATGTGTCTATAACCTAAAAAATCTATTCCATTTTTAACCATTCCTATTTGAGTTTTTTCATTCAACTCTAAATCTAATAAATCATTACAAAGTTTTTTTATTTTATTTTTACACTCAGATAAATATTTTTTGTCTCTATGAACTAATATCATATCATCCATATACCTCACATAACATTTAATTCCTAATTGTTCTTTAATATAGTGATCAATTTTATTTAAGTATAAAAGTGCAAACCATTGACTTGATTGATTACCAAGTGGTAATCCTATACTTGCATTATCTGGTTGGTCTTTAATCAGCTTTTTAATAATCCACATTTCATCATTTGAAAAATCTATTTCTTCTAATAATTCTATTAATATTTCATGATTAATACTAGGAAAATATTTACGAATATCACATTTTAAGAAATATACCTCATTATTACTTTCCTTTAAATATTCTTTCTTTAAAAATTTATGTAATCTATCAATTGCAAATGTTGTTCCTTTACCACTTCTACATGCACAATTGTCATATATCAATTTTCTCTCTATTTTTGGTTTTAAGCATATATCACAAAAACATCTAACCACAACTCTATCTTTAAATGGTAAAGCTTCTATCAATCTTTCTTTAGGTTCATAAATGTAAAATTTCTTATAATTACCTAATTTATAATTTTTAGTTGTTAATTCTTTATTTAAATTATTTAAATTAACTGCTAAATTAGATTCAAACCTAATAACTTCTCCTTTATGTTGTTTAGACATTCTACAGTTTTTATATGCACTATACAAATTTTCAAAAGTAAAAATCTCATCTAATTTCATAGTTGCCTCCAAAAAAATAAACACCCCTTATAACGCACAAAGAGCAAATTACTCGTTGCTTGTGTGAGTGTTTCTATATTCTTCCATCGCGCTAAGATTATATCTTTTAGCGATTAGAAAAGAAGAAAATTCCTTCACCTTACAATACTGACATATTTTACTTAAAATATGTTTCTCTGATCTGTTTTCTGAATCTATAAATGATTCCTTCAAAAGTGAATCTGGGCGAGCCCCACCATTGCGTTTATTAACATTGTTCCAATTTCTATTACCATTTTTGTTAACGACGCGCGCGTGCCAAAAACCAAGAGGGGCTCAAAAGACACAATGCACAAAAATAAATTTTCTCCTTAATTAAAGGTCTTTCAACCAGAAATCCTAATTTCTTTTACGCCATCTTTCATCATCACTTTTTTTCCATGCAACGATTAAATTAATGGTTTCTGCTAATTGCATTGAAATCTGTTTATATTGTTTGGTCAAAATACACCCAGAACTCTCTGCAACCATAGCTATGTATCCCAATAGTTTTAGTTTAACTATCGCCTCTTTTTGATAATGCTCTCTTTTCGATTTATTTGTAGTAGAATCCATTCGTATAAAATTTGCTTCTAATAAATATTCAATTGTATCTAAACAATAATTTTGCATACGATTAACAAATACTCCTCTAAATTTTTTTGGTGATTTTTCTGTTACTGCAATTACATAAGCACATAATTTTTTAGCAACAGTAATAACGATTAAATCATTTGAATTAAATGGCACTTTTTCAATTACTTTTAAATCTTTATCATCTAGTTCTATTTTTTCTTTCATCTTCTCTTCATTAAACTTTTTATTTTCAGCTATAGCAATCGCTTTCTTAATCGCAATAGTATCATCAGTATCATTTGCTGATTTTGTAACAATATTAATTTTTTTGGGAATTTTTAAATTATTTGATCTACTAACTTGCATTTGCATTACCACATCCTAACTATAAATTTAAATTAATATAATCTCATAATATATATAAGATTTAATACTTTCATTAATAATATGCATTCCATAAATTTCTTGTTTTTAACCATTTAAATAAATTTAATAAGAAACACACTTTTGTATTGTAACATATCTAATTACAATCCATAAAAGAACATCATATACTTGTTCAGTTTTTATTTTTGATGACAGACAATATTTTCTGATGCAAGATACATCTATTGGCAAATCCAATTGTTGATTATTATAACCTATTACTTTAAATAGCAATTCATTTGCAATATAATCACCTTCTTCTATAACAACATCAAATTCTTCTTTTTTACTCATGTAATAATCTGTTATCTCATCAATATCTCTAGCAATTTCATGATATTTTTCCATAGTTATATTAGATTTTAATTCTTCTAGTAATTTATTAATAGCCATTGCTATTACTCTATCTTTATCATTATTAGATAAATTATTAATCAGAAAAGACAAATTTTCAAACTCTAAATGTAATGCATCTAATACCTTTGCAATGTCTTTGCTTGTATTTTCAATAATTGCTTTGCTAACCTCATCAATTCTATCAGTATTTCTTCCCATTTTCAGTTCCTCTTTTCTATTTTTTAAACTTATTTAATTTATTATATCACATTTTTATTCATAGCGTCGTACTTTTGTGAATATTTTAGTCATTAATGTAAAAATTATATTGGTGATAGATATGATAAATAATAATTTAAGATATTGTCGTGAAGAATTAGAAATGACACAAGAAGAATTAGGCATTGTGCTTGGTGCTAGTAAACAAACTGTATCTAATTGGGAAACAGGTTATATTTTCATGCCGTTATCTAAATTAGTAAGATTTTGTAATCTATATAATTATTCATTAGATTTTGTTGTTGGTTTTACTAAGAAAAATATTAAATATGACAAAGATATAAAGTTAGATCAAAAATTAATAGGAAACAATTTAAAAACATTAAGAACTAAACTAAATTTAACTCAACAAAAATTATCTGATAAATGTAATTTATATCAAGCAACTTATAATCATTATGAAACAGGCTACAGTCTAATTAAAATAATACCCGCTTATTCAATTTGCAAAACTTATAATATATCAATGGATTGGCTTGTTGGCAGAACAAACAATAAAAAAATAAACAAATAAAGTAAACATAACCATATCATATAATCTTCTTTTTTTAAAAAATCATTTATTGAACAAAAGGAGTTGCAATTTAATTTATAGACTCATTTCAAAGTCATCTTTATCTTTATCGTTAGTCTTTCTAATTTTATAATAACTAGGAATATCTGCATAATCAAAAAGCTCATCTTCTTTAGTAGTACCTACTCCAATATCATAAACATCATTACTATCAAAATCTTTGTTATTATAATATTCCTTTATTTCGCTTGTAGTAGCTTCTTTTGTAGGCTCATTACCAATTTGTAGTAATTCTCTAAAAAAATGTTTTATTGCCTTTAAAATAGCCTTTATGTAAGATTTTAAAGTATTATTTTCTTTTGTGAGATTTTGATTTCTAGTAGTTAATGCTTTAATTTCTCTTTTCATATTTTGATTTTCTTTTTCTAAACTTTGATGACTTTTAGTAAAATTATCAACTTCATTAAAAAGTTCATTTATTTTTGGCTCTAAATCTACTGCTTTTTTAGTTTCTTCAATTACTTTATTCATACTATCAAAAGTTTCTTTTTCTACTAAAACATGAGTTTTATTAAATGGAATGTTTTTAGTAGTTTTTTGTTTTTCGTTAAAATCTTTCATTGCCTCATCAATTTTAGTGTTAACAACTTTTACTTTCTGTTCATAATACCTAGTAGTCTTTTTTAGTTCTTTAACTTTTTGATGTTTGGCTGTACTTCCTTTAATACCACGTTCTAAATCATAACCTTTATCAGTTAATCTTTTGTGATACTTATCTTGTAATTCTGATAAATGTATTTTATCTTTAATATAAGCTTTTTTAGAAATAGTATATCGTTTTGTATTCGTTCTTTTATCTAATTTTTTAACTAAAGGCACAACGACACAATGAAGATGTGGAGTTTCTTCATCTAAATGGACTGTAGCATGTAATATTTGTTCCTTTGTATAACCTAAATCATCATAAACAAACTCCATACAAGTATCAGCCCATTCTTTTATTTCTTCTTTGCTCATATTATTAAAGAATTGATGTGTTGCTGTAAAAAGTAATTCATCAGCCACTACATTTCTAGATTTATTAAGCATTTGATTAAAAGTTTTCTTTCTATCTTCACGTTCAGTTTTCATTCTCTCGTTATGTTCTTTTTCATAATCTTTTACTAAACTATGAAAACCTTTAACATATTTTTCTTGTAATGGTACTATTTCAATATTATCTTTAGTTAATTCTAGTTTTATATTTGGATTAGAGTTATAAGCCTTTTTCTCTCTTTTGTTATGTGATCCGATTTGTGCTAAATCATTTAAAGTATAAATAGGCTCACTTCTAAATATTGCATAATTTATAATTATCATCTCCCTTCATGCAAAATAAAAAGATATGATTTCTCATACCTTAGCTATTTCAAAACTAATATTTTATTAAATAATAATTTCATTACTTTTATTTTAATAATATCAATTCGAGGACATTAACACTTAATAACTGATACTATTATTTTAAAATCTACATTTTCATCTTGTTCTTCCAAAAAGTTTAACTTCATTCTTCTATTATCAAGCTTCCCTTTAAAATAAAGCAATTTTACTATTTTTTCATTCCGTGTCATTTGGTACAACTTAGCCAATTTGTAAGTCCTATATGTTCTTTTTCAGCATCTACCCTATTATATATAATTTCTGCAGCTGTTTAACCAGTAATTGCATAGTGCAACTTATTGTGAACTGTTTTAAAAAATTCTTTTGTAATTTCCGAATCTTTGTCATAATCGATGCTACATAAAGAATATATATCAGT
>CALVIA010000073.1 GCA_944329255.1 uncultured Bacilli bacterium | reverse complement strand
CTTTCAGATGCATATTATATAATATAATGTAACATTTCTAAAAAATTTCTATGTAACATTTTAAAAAAGGATTAACAAAATATAAAAAACAAATTGACAAAAACTTATTAAGAAATGTATAATAAATTTATGATAATAAAATAGGGAGTGGGTATATAATGAAAAATAAAAAAGCATTTACATTAGTAGAACTTTTGGCAGTAATAGTAATATTAGCAGTAATATTAGTAATAGCGGTACCACAAGTATTAGATGTAATTGATACAACAAAAGTAGGAAGTTTAGAATCATCAGCTAAATTAATAGCAAATTCAGCAGAAAAGAAATATGCAGAGTTTTTAGCATTAGGAAAAGATACAAGTACAATAAAATGTAGTGATGTAACAAAATTAAATGATAAAGACTACGGAACATGTACAATATCTTTTGATGAAAATGGAAAAGCTACAGTAAGTATAAAAGGGAAAGATAATGGTAAATTTGATGGCTTAAAATGTGAAGGTACAAAAGATAATATGGTATGTGGAGATATACCAACTTTACCTGTAATTAATTGTACATTTGATGGAGAATTAGTACAAGGTGCTACGTACGTAAATGGACAATATACATATACATATAAAATGGCTTTATCTGGCGAATATAATCATTCTACATATATTGATGGATGGAGCGTTACATTAACAAATAAGGAATCAACTGAACCAGTAACGAGTGAAGTATGTACATATATAAATGATATACCTGTTACTATAGCAAGCAATATGTTTTATAATAGTAAAGCTGAAACCATTGATTTAAGCAAATTTAATTCAAGCAACATAATTGATATGAATTATATGTTTGCATATAGTAAGGCAATAAATATTAATTTTGGTGATTTTGATACAAGCAATGTAACAAAAATGTATGGCATGTTTAGGGGTAGTAAGTCAACAAGTTTAGATTTAAGTAGTTTTGATACTAGTAATGTAACAGGTATGAGCTATATGTTTTATCAAAGTAAAGCAACAAGTTTAGATTTAAGTAGTTTTGATACAAGTAAAGTAACTGATATGTATGGCATGTTTTACGGAAGTGCAATAACAAGTCTAGATTTAAGTAGTTTTGATACAAGTAATGTAACAGATATGAGAGCTATGTTTTCATATAGTGCCGCAACAACAGGTTATGCAAGAACGCAAGCTGATGCTGATAAATTTAATTCATCTGAAGATAAACCAAGTACTTTAACATTTATTGTAAAATAGTAAAAAATAATTATCGTAAATGATAATTATTTTTTTGTAATATATATGTTATAATTATTATGTGAGGTAAATTGTATGGTAGCAAGGTTTTATAATAAACATAAGTTTATGATTATTTGTTTTATTTTAATTTTGTTAAAATTATTTTTAATTTGTTTTTTAAAGGTTAGAATATTAGAAAATATGGCTATAGATGATGATCTAATGTTTAGGTTAGGACTTTCTTTAAAAAATGGAGATTATCTCGGAAAATATAATTATCTTACTTTAACTAAAGGCATATTTTTTCCGTTATTTACTGTATTTTTATCTTTATTAAATATACCATATTATATTGGCTTAAATATTTTTTATATTTTAGGAATATGTATATTAATATACTTTGTTAAACCATTAATAAAAAATGAATTTTGTTTATTATTATTATTTGTAATATTATTATTTCATCCTGTTACATTTTCCGCTCATACTATGTTAAGGTTTTATAGAAATTCATTAGAAAGTATATTTATGATATTTTTTGTTTCAGCAATGATTGGGTTATATTTTTCGAAAAAGGTATCAATTTTAAAAACTTTATTTTTAAGTTTAATAATAATTTGTTATTCTTTAAATAGAGAAGATTGGTTTTGGATTTTAATTCCATTTTTAATCTTTTATATTTTATACTATTTAAAATATAAATCATTTAAACCTTTAATCATTATCTTAATTAGCTTATTTGTTTCTTTTAATACTATTAAAACTTTAAACTTCATTTATTATGATAGTTTTATTTTAAATGAAATAAGTGATACATCTTATAAAGACTTTTTATTGGATATTATGGCAATAAAAGTTGATAATGAAAGTGATAATTGGTTAAATGAAGAAAGAATGACTTTAATATATAAATATAGCCCAACTTTAAATAATATGTTAAATAAAGTTTTAGATACCGGATTTGATATAGGAAATAAATATGAAGTAGAAAATACATATTTTACTTGGTACTTTAAAATATTATTAGAAAGAAGTTATATTTGTAATGATGCAAAATGTGCCGATAATTTTTGGAAAAAAGCATCTAATGAATTAAAAGATGCGTATCAAAAAGGATATATTGAAAAAAGATTTATTTTTAATACACCATTTATTTTTCCAATAAATATTAATGAAATTTCTGAATTTTTTAAAGAATTTAAAACTTCATTATTACTTATTAATAAACTTGAAAATTTAGAAGAAATAAAATTAGATTCAACTGGTTCTCCATCTTATATTGAAGAATTTGAAAATTTTGTTAATATGGAAAGTAAATATTACAAAAGTTATATTTTTAAAATTGGAAACTATAGATATACTTATTATAATTATATTCAAAATCTAAATTATATTTATAAATTTTATAGATTTATAACTCCAATTTTAACTATAATTGCAATATTTAAATTAATTTTATCAGTAATTTATAAAAAAATAGAAAAACAAAATTTAATAACAAGCATAATTATATTGTTTTCTACATTCTTTTATTTAGCAATACTTTCATATGTACAGGTAACTAATTATACTGTTTTAGTTCCTCATTATTTACAAGGAGTATACATTTTATATATTATTGGAATACTTATATTTATTTTAGGAGGTGATTTTAAACTTGAAAAATATTTATTTAACAATTTTATTTCCTTGTTTAAACGAAGAATTGACAATAGGAAAGTGTATAAAAGAAGTTAAAAAAAATTTAAGAAACAAGGAATTTAATTATGAAATATTGGTTGTAGACAATGGTAGTACTGATAAGTCAGTGCAAATATGTAAAAAATTAAATGCAAGAGTTATTTATGAAAATAAAAAAGGATACGGCAGTGCATTAATTACTGGAATAAAAAATTGTAAGGGAAAATATACTATTATGTTAGATAGTGATTATACATATTCTTTATATAATATTGATTTATATTTAAATAAAATAAAAGAAGGTTATGATTTAATTGTTGGAAATAGATTTACTGGATTAATGGAAAAAGGGGCAATGCCGTTTTTTAATAAGTATTTTGGAAATCCAATTTTATCCTTTATAGGCAAAAAAATGTTTCCATGTAATGTTAATGATTTTCATTGTGGCTTAAGAATATTTAATACAGAAAAAATAAAAAATTTAAATTTAAAATGTGAAGGAATGGAATTTGCTAGTGAAATGATAGCAAAAGCTTATTTAAATAATTTAAAAATTGGAGAACTTGAAGTGAAATTAAGAAAAACAAATACAAATAGGAAATCTCATTTAAAACCTATAAGAGATGGTTTAAAACATATAATAATTTTAACAAAACTAAAATTTAATCGATAAAATTACTTCATTATAGTATTAATTTAGCATAATATTTATTAGGTGAAAATATGTGGGATAAGTTTAAAATATTTATAATAAAATTATTATTATTGATAGTAATATTTATATCAACTTTAATAGTTATTAAAGATAATGATAAAAAAGAATGGATAAAAAATAATGTTTTAGAGAAAAATATATCATTTACTTATTTAAAAAAAGAGTATACTAAATATTTTGGAAACGTTTTACCTTTTTTAATCAATTTCGATTCAGAAATGGTCTTTAAAGAAGAATTAACATATTCAAATATTAATAAATATTATGATGGTGTAATGCTTTCTGTTAGTTATAATTATTTGGTACCAGCACTAAAAGATGGTATTGTTGTTTTTATTGGAGAAAAAGAAAATTATGGGAAAACACTAATAATAGAAAATGATAATGAAACCATTTGGTACTCAAATATAAACGCTAATGTAAATTTATATGACGAAATAAAAGAAGGACAATATTTAGGAGATACTATTGATGATAAATTATATTTAGTTTTTAAGAAAGATGGTGTCATATTAGATTATAAAAAATATATTGAATAAAATTAATATTAATCCATTTTTTTATTTTTTAGCATTAATATCGATATTTACAGGACTATTTAAACAATTTTTAATAATGTATTTAATAATTATTGTTCATGAATTTGGACACATATTTTTTGCGTTAATATTTAAATATAAAATAATTAAAATTAATATTTATCCATTTGGTGGATATAGTATTTTTCAAAATGATTTAAATATTTCATTTATTAAAGAATTTTTAGTATTTTTAGGTGGTATATTATTTCAATTTATATTATATTTAATTTTCAAATATAATATAAATAATTATTCATTTATATATAAAATATTTATAAATTATAATACTTCCATTATTTTATTTAATTTAATTCCAATAATACCACTTGATGGTTCAAAAGTAATAAATATATTATTAAATAATTTTATTTCATTTAAATATGCACAGTTAATTACTATATATATATCTTATATTTTTGTATTTATAATGATAGTATTATTTCATAACAATCTAAATATGAATATAATGATTTTATTGTTACTTTTTTTACTAATTAAAGAACATAAAATACATAAATATTTATTTAATAATTTTTTAGTTGAAAGATTGGTAAAAGAAATTAGATTTAAAAAAAATAATTTTATAAATAAATTAAATCTTAATAAAATGATGAAATATAGAAATAATATATTTATAATAGATAATAAGTATATAAGTGAAAAAGAGATTTTGTATAAAAAATATAATTAACTATTCTAACTATTATTTAAAGATAAAATTTATGATATATAAATTAAATAATGTAAAAAAAATAACATAGTATTTATTATAATTTTTTATAATACATAGTGACCCCAGGTTATTATGTATTTTTTTATAAACTGATATATAATACTAGGTTTAGG
>CALVIA010000072.1 GCA_944329255.1 uncultured Bacilli bacterium | reverse complement strand
TCATTTTTACATTAATATGTAAAATAACAAAAAAACAGCTATTAAGCTGTCCTCTTACTAGAAAGAAAAGTTACTTTTTCTGCAACAACTTCTGTTACATATTTCTTTTTCTCATCTTCAGTTTCAAATACTCTAGTTTGAACTCTACCTTTTACTCCAAGTATATCTCCTCTTTTACAATATTCAGTAGTATTTTCTGCAATTCCGGTCCATAATACACAATCAATAAAATCTGTTTCATATTCTCCACTAGAATTTTTATAACTTCTTGGAACAGCAAGAGTAATATTAGTAACTTTTTTTCCTGCTTCAGTTTGTCTTAATTCAGGATCTCTAACTAATCTTCCTACAATTACGATTTGATTCAACATAACTTCCTCCTTTCATAACAATAATACACATAATAAAAAATAGTATCAAATTAGCAAAAAAGGAAAATTATTATTTTTTTTTATTTAAAAAATAATTTTAAAATAAAAAAAATAAATTTTAAAGTATATTCATCAACTAAAATTTATTTTTTAATAACTTATTAAGTTCTACAGCATACTCCATTGGTAGTTCATCTCTAAATTCATCAATGAATCCCATAATAATCATTTCTCTTGCTTTTTCTTCATCAATTCCCTTTGTTTTCATATAAAACATTTTTTCATCACTTACTTTAGAAACCGTTGCTTCGTGTTCTATTGTAGACGAATTATTTAATACAATATTTTTAGGAATAGTATCACTTTTAGCAGTTTCATCTAATAAAATAGTATCACATTTTACATTTGCTATAGAATTAAATGCATTTTCTTTTATTCTAACTGTTCCCCTATATGTTGCATTACCATTATTTTTAGCAATACTTTTTGCAATGATATTACTTTTTGTATTTGGAGCATTATGAATCATCCTTGCACCAGTATCTTGAATTTGATTATTATCAGCCATAGCAATACTAATGCAAGTACCTCTAGCACCTTCTTCATCTAAAATACAAGAAGGATACTTCATATTAATTTTAGAACCAATATTTCCATCAATCCATTCCATAAGACCATTTTCTTTTACAATGGCTCTTTTTGTTACAATATTATAAATATTGGATGCCCAATTTTGAATTGTAGTATATCTACATTTAGAATTTTTTCCAACAAATATTTCCACAACAGCAGCATGTAAACTATCTGTAGTATAAGTCGGAGCAGTACATCCTTCAATATAATGAAGTTCTGAATTATCATCAACTATAATCAAAGTTCTTTCGAATTGTCCCATATCCTTAGTATTAATTCTAAAATAACTTTGAAGAGGTCTATCTAATTTTGTATTAGGAGGAATATATATAAAACTTCCCCCACTCCATACACAACCATTCAATGCTGTAAATTTATTCTCTCTATAATCAACTAATGTATTAAAATATTTTTTAAATAAATCAGGATATTCTTTCAAAGCAGTATCAGTATCTGTAAAAATTATACCTTTATTTTTTATCTCTTCAAGCATATTATGATATATTACTTCACTTTCATATTGGACGCCAACACCACCTAAATATTCCTTTTCAGCACTTATTAAACCAATATTATCAAATGTATTTTTAACATCACATCTAACACTTTCCCAATTATTAAAAACTTTATCGTTTATTCTTTTATAATATGAAATATTATTAAAATTAATATCTAATTTTGGTCCAAAATTGGGCATATTCATCTTTTCAAAATGTTCATAAGCTTTTATTCTAAAATCTCTCATCCATTTAGGTTCATTTTTTATTTTAGAAATATTTTTAACAACATCTAATGAAAGACCTTTTTCTAATTCTATCTCATCTTTTTCCATTTACTCTTCCTCTTTTATAGCATGTGTAACATAATGCCTTATATTTATCATTACTTCCTAATTCAACCTGTTTTCCATCATATACTATACCTTTTTCATCATACCTAGCATTTACAATTGCACTATTTCCACAAAAACATTTCTTTGGAAGTTCTTCTATAACTGTAGCCAGTTCAAATAATCTTTTACTTCCTTCCCACAGATTTGTTTTAAAATCTGTTCTAAGGCCAAAAGTATAGACAGGCTTATCAAGGCCTTCAGAAATAGCTTTTAACTCCTCAATTTGTTTTTTAGAAGAAAATTGAACCTCATCTATTATTATTACATCACAATCAATAAGTTCATTTGCAAACTTTCTTGAAATACTATCATCAGCATCATAAGTAAAAGCATCAGCTTCAATACCAATTCTTGATTTAACAGTAGAAACACCATCTCTATTATCAATACTAGGTTTTAAAAATAAAACATTTAAACCATTTTCCATACATTCAAACCTAAGCATCAAACAAGATGCTGTTTTACTACTCCCCATTGAACCATATTTAAAAACCAAATCTGCCATAAAAAAATCACTCCTTTATAATATTATTTATTACATAACTCGCACATAAAATGCCAGCACAACTAGGAACTAACGAATTAGATCCAGGAATCCTATCATTTATACTAATACTTTTTTCTTTAGAATAAACAACCATTATTTTATCATTTACATTTTTAAATTTATTCCTTAAAATCCTTGCAATTGGATCATAACTTGTTTTCTTTAATTCATCAATTTCAAGCATTTCAGGATGAAACTTATTTCCCGTTCCCATGCAAGAAATAAATTTAATATTTCTTTTTAAACATTCTTCTATTAATACAATTTTTGTACTTATTGTATCACAACAATCAATAACATAATCTATTTTATAATTGAATAAAAAATTAATATTTGATTTATCAATAATTTTATTTATACCAATAATATTACACTCATTGTTAATATCTTTTACTCTTTTTATCGCTGCATCAACTTTATACTCACCAATATTAGACCTTAAACTAATTAATTGTCTATTCAAATTAGTAATATCAATAATATCATTATCAACAATAATAATATTATTAACTCCCATCCTAACTATTGCTTCTAAAGCATTTCCACCAACACCACCAATACCAATTATTAAAACAGAAGTATTTTTTATTTTTTCTAATTTATTAGAATCAATCATCTTTTCTAATCTACTGAGCCACATAAAATCACCATAATAATTATAACAAAAAAGATAATATCATAAAAGACATTATCTTAAATCAATAAAATATTTTAACTTCCTTTAACAACAAATGTTAAAGTACTTGGTTTCTTACTTGATGAATTAAATTTATCAGCATCAGTTTGTGTTCTAGCATATCCAGTTGTTGCTAAACTTCCATTAAACATCCAACCCACATTTGTTACTTTACTTGTATCAAAACTACTTAAATCTAAACTTGTTGCTGCACTTCTTTCAAACATACCATACATATTTGTTACATTACTTGTATCGAAATTACTTAAATCTAGGCTTGTTGCGGCACTATCTTGAAACATACCTCCCATATCCGTTACATTACTTGTATCGAAATTACTTAAATCTAAACTTGTTGCTGCACTACCTTCAAACATACTCCACATATTTATTACTTTGCTTGTATCAAAATTACTTAAATCTAAACTTGTTGCTGCACTATCCATAAACATCCAACCCATATCTGTTACATTACTTGTATCAAAGCTGCTTAAATCCAAACTTGTTGTTTTACTTCCCGAAAACATAGCACTCATATCTGTTACATTACTTGTATCAAAATTACTTAAGTCTAAACTTGTTGCTGCACTATATTCAAACATCCCACTCATATCCACTACATTATTTGTATTAAAGCTGCTTAAATCTATATTTGTACCTGTATATGCAAAAAACATATAATTCATATCTGTTACTTTACTTGTATCAAAATTACTTAAATCTAATAAGCCATAATTTTCTGAAGGTGGCGCCCATGTCAATGGAGATACATTATAATTTTTCATTAAATTATCTGTATAAATTAAACTAAATCCATTGCTATTATAATTTAATTTTTCATTATATAATTCGGTAACAATTCTTGTATAATAAAACATATAGCTCATATCTGTTACTTTACTTGTATTAAAACTACTTAAATCTACAACTGTTGCATTGCTTCCTGCAAACATTCCTCTCATTGATACTATTGGTTTATTGTTTATATAGGTGCATAAATTGCTTGTTATCGGTTCTGTTGATTTTTTATCTGTTAATACTACTCCCCATCCATCTTCAGTAATTTCTACCCAACTATCTTCACTGTTACCATCAGATTCTTGTTTATATCTATATGTATATTGACCATTAACATATTCTACTCCAGGTCTTAATCTTTTTTCTATTTCTATTTTTATTACATCTAAATTTATAAGTTCCTCTTCTGTTGTCAATCCATTTGATATTGCTTGTTCAAAAAATTCACTTGTAGTAATCTCAGCTTCTGGTATACCATTGCCTTTACATATACTATCCGCTTGATTTAGCATTTCATCTGTTAATTCATCTTCAGGAACTGTTGATTTTAAATATGTCGTACATGCATCATAATCTTTTATTCTATATAATTTTGTTGTAATAAAATGATCTTCTCTAGGTGTAAATGTACAATTAACTACCGGCAATGCAGATGCATCTCCACACACCATATTATCTTTTGTACCTTCACATTTTAAGCCATCAAATTTACCATCATCTTTTCCTTTTATACTTACCGTTGCTTTTCCATCTTCATCAAAAGATATTGTACATGTTCCATAGTCTTTATTATTTAATTTTGATACATCACTACATTTTATTGTACTTGTATCTTTTCCTAATGCTAAAAACTCTGCATATTTTTTTTCTGCCGAATTTGCTATTAATTTAGCTGATGATTCTAAACTTCCTACTTTTGTTGTTTCTATTACATCTAATACTTGTGGTACTGCTATTACTAATATTACTGCTAATATTACTATCACAGCTAAAAGTTCTACTAGTGTAAATGCTTTATTATTTTTCATTATATACTCACTCCCTATTTTATTATTATGAGTATATTATACCCCCCCCCCCAAGGTTTTTGTCAATTTAAATATAAAGAATATTTATATAAATAAAACATTATGTTATAATTAACATGGTGATATATATG
>CALVIA010000071.1 GCA_944329255.1 uncultured Bacilli bacterium | reverse complement strand
GATCCTGAAATTGCTATTAATAGAGCAGTAGATTATTATAGAAAACGAGGATATAGTGATAAATGGATAAAAGATAGACTAGATGGAATTGTTGACAGAAAAAGGTTGACTGATGTTTGGAAAGATGGCGGTATCACTAAAAATTATGAATACGGGATACTAACAAATGAAATTTATCAAGAATGGTCTGGAATGAAGGCAAGTGAATATAAAGCATTCAAAGGACTTCATAAAGAATCTTTAAGGGATAATATGTCTGATATAGAAGTTCTTTTAACAGACTTAGGAGAAACCGCAACAAGAGAACTTGCAAAAAAACACAAACCTTATGGTTTAGAACAAAACAAAAAAATAGCAAGAATGGGTGGCAATACTGCAAAAGTTGCGAGAGACGACCTTGAAAAGAAACTAGGAGAATCAGTAATAACAAAAAATAATAACTTAAACTATAAATATATTGAATTGCAAGATAAAATAGAAAATAAATAAATTTAATAATATATATAAGATACTATAAAAATTTAAAACTTTTGTGTGTTATAGTTTTAACACCATCATTAAATAAAAGTTTTAAATTTGAAAGTGAATGGCCATATAAAAATTCACAAATATATTTGTTACAATCGCTTTTGAATGATATAAATAATGATAAAGATATTGAATTTGAAAGTAATAATGAAAAATATAAAATAACGACAACAGTTGATTATCCAAATAATAGAGCATTAGTTAAACAAAACATTTATTTAGATACAAAATTAAATGTTAAAGAAGTTCAGGTATTAAATAATGAAGACGTAGCAGAGATAAAAATGACATTTGAAACAATAGATCAAAATCCTTCATTTAATGATGATTATTTCTCATTAAAGCAAAATATGGAAACTACTATTATTGATGAAGAAGTTAATGAAGTACTAGAAATAGATGATACAGTTTTTCCAATGTATCTTCCAGAAAATACATCATTAGAAGATCAAAATACAATACAATTAGATAAAGGAGAAAGAGTAATATTAACTTTTGCAGGAGAAAAGCCATTTGTATTAATAGAAGAAACTGCATCTAAAGAAGAAGAATTAGAAATAATACCTACAATAGGTGAACCAACAATTTTAACAGATACGATTGGATTTGTTTCAGAAAATTCCGTATCTTGGATAAGTAAAGGAATGCAATTTTATATAGCATCTGAAGAATTATCAAAAGATGAAATGATATCTGTTGCAAAATCAATTAGTTCGATTCCTGTAATGAAATAAAAAAATAACAAACTACATCGATTAAAGATGTAGTTTGTTGAATTTACATCGTTTGACTATAATATATTAAATGGAAAATCTGAGCAGCAAGTAGAATCATTTAATTTAATTTTAAGAGCAAATTATGGTTAAAGCAGAAAAATATCCTAAAAATTGTAAAATTGTTGAGATTTAAAAATAAATAAAATATTATTGATAAATCAACAAATGATTCAACTAATTTATTTGTTATCATAGAATTAAATAATATAAAATTTATGCAGATTGATTGGGCTAATGAAAATAGTATTCATTCAATAATATATAATTTTTTAAGCTTACAAATAAGAAATAAATGAAGACTTATTATCTAATAATGAAAATTTAAAAAGTGTTAAATAATTTTTAAAATGTCTTATGTTTGTGAAAAATCACAAATTGTATATACCATTTTGATAAAGCAAATGCAGATAAATTTATTAATTTTTGCAAAAAAATGCAAAAGTTATATTTAATGAATACTTTAAGAAAATTGATAATTATAATCTAAGTAAATATAAGTGTGCATTTATTGCTGGAATAATTTTGCATATTCTTAAAGAAGAACATGATAACTCTGAATATACAAATAATAGATTTGATAAAAATGGAAATATTATTTTTAATGAATTATTAAAATTAAAGAATAAGAAAAATTCAGAAGATAGATTAAAAAATAAATAAGAAATATTGTTTATATCTATTTTTTGTTATATAATATAAATGGTGATTTAAATGGCAAATAGAAAGCAAAGAAGAAAATTAAAAGAAAATATTAATGATGAATATACACAAAATATGAAAACAACAATTATAACAATATTGTCAGTTCTAATAATTTTTGGTTTGTTTTATTTATTAACAGTTGCAATAAACAATAAAAATAGAAAATTAGATACTAAAGAACCAGAAACAGAAGAAGCAACAATACAATATTTTGAAATATTAGGGGATAATACATTTACTATGTCTCCAAATGAATATTATGTGTTATTTTATGATTTTGATAGTCCTGAAGCAATTTATTTAGATTATTTGTTTGATCAATATTCCGCAGAAGAAGGAAATTATATTTATAAAGTGGATTTAGGGAATGGATTTAACAAAAAGTTTATTGCTGAAGATAAAACAAATAAAAAAGCTAAAAAAGCATCTCAATTACAGGTAAAAGATGCAACATTGATTAAAATAAAAAAAGGCAAGAATGTTGAATATACAGAA
This sequence comes from uncultured Bacilli bacterium, assembly GCA_944329255.1. Taxonomy (GTDB): domain Bacteria; phylum Bacillota_I; class Bacilli_A; order RF39; family UBA660; genus CAG-1193. The sequence continues at coordinate 2,670 of CALVIA010000071.1, read as the reverse complement.
GGAACAGCACAAGTTATTGCTGAAAAATTAAAATAAAAATATCTACACATACATTGTGTAGATATTTTTTATTATGCAATTCTAGTAATAGATACACTTGCTGAATATAAATCATTAGGAACTAAATCTATTGGAATTCCAGAAGTATTTAAAAATCTAAAACTACTACCATCTGTTGCATTAAATATAGCATTACCATTTATTGTTCCCGTGTCACAACAAGATATTTTATTATGAGTTGAAGAATGTGCAATTAAAATATCATTAGGTAAGTATTGATGAAATTCAATTCCCGATGCTCTAGGAGTACAATCATCTTTGTTTTTGTTTCTAACGTTTACCCACCAATGAATTATATAAGTTCCTTTTTCAGGAATGTTAAAATTTCCTGTTGAAGAATCATAAGTGATGTTATTGGAAAGATTTGTTGCTTGCAATAATAAAGGATCATTAGGTTGAATTGTTGAATTTGATTCATCATGAACCATTGCGTAGCTATTTGAAACAAACGAATCTCCTTTAGGCCCAGTAGGTCCAGTACAATTTTTTATTAAACAATTTATTACCCTACATAAATAATCATTTTCTTCAATTTCATTATTAATACAATTATTTATTTCTTCTGATTTCGTATTATCTCCTCCTTTAACTTTATAATATGTAAAAAAAACATTTTGAATAAGCAATAGTATAAATAAAAATAAATATAAAAATTTAAATATTGTGTTTAAATTATTTTATAAATGTGATATATTATTGATATAAAATAAAGAGGTGTATAAATGAAAAAAAGCAATAGTAGATTACTTGAAATCATGATTGTTGTATTTATATCATGTTTAATAGGAGTAATATCTGGAAGCACTTTTATATATTCGCTAGATATTTTTAAAAATAATGGAAATATTTCAATATCAAAAATTGAAGAAATTGATGAACTTTATAATAAAATAATAAATGAGTATTATGGTAAAGTTGATGAAAATCAATTAATTGATGCAGCATTAGATGGAATGTTGTCAGTGTTGGACGATTATAGTTCATATATGGATCAAAGTGACAGTATAAGTTTTAATAACAAAATGAAAGGAGAATACTACGGAATTGGGATTGAGGCTTTAACATTAAGTGGGGAAGGAGTATTAGTAGTTAGCGTCGTTGAAAATTCTCCTGCAGACTCCGTTGGTATAAAAGAAGGAGACATAATAAAAAAAGTAAATAATGATGATTTAACTATAAAAGATGCATCATATTTTACTAGTTTAGTATCAATAACAAAAGACGAATTAAAACTTGAAATTAAAAGAGAAGAAAGAATATTAAATATTAGTGTTAAACCAGAAAAAGTAATTATAAAATCAGTTACTTCTAATAAATTTAATGTAAGTAACAAAAAGATAGGTTATTTAAAAATTAAAATATTTGCTGCAAATACTGCAACACAGTTTGCAACAGAGTTAAAAAAACTTGAAGAAGAGGGGATTGATTCATTAATAATAGATGTAAGAGATAATACAGGTGGATATTTATCGAGTGTAACTACTATATTAGAAATGTTTATGGAAAAAGATAGTATACTTTATAAAACTGAGTCTAAAACAGTTACATCAATAAGAAAAGATAATACCGAAGAGTCAAGGGATTACCCAGTCTCTGTATTGGTCAACGCATCAAGTGCTTCTGCCTCAGAGGTCTTAGCCGCATGTTTTAAAGAAAATAAAAACTCTGATATAGTAGGTAACGCAACCTACGGAAAAGGCACAGTACAAGAGATAGTTGAAATATCAGAAGAAACTCAAGCAAAAATTACAACAAAAAAATGGTTAACTCCTAATGGAAATTGGGTTGAAAAAACAGGGGTTGAGCCAACAATAAGGGTAAATATCGGAGATAAATATTTACAAGCTCCAACATTGGATAATGATAATCAATTAAATTCGGCTATAAATTCTATAATTAATAAAAAATAAAACATTATGTATAATAATGTTTTTTTTAAAAGAAAACTTTATTTTATTATATAAAAAAGTTATAATAAAAATAGGGTGAAAAAATGAATAATGTAAGAAAAGGAGATATATTAAAGATACAAAGCTATAAACATAATGGTGAAATATATAGAAATTGGGATGAAACAATTGTATTAGAAAATAATGAAGATTACATAATATGTGCAAACAATTGTGCTAAAGTTACTGAAATTGATGGAAGAAAGTGGCGAACAAAAGAACCGGCAATATTGTTTTTCTATAAAGATAATTGGTTTAATGTTATATCTCAATTTAAAAAAAATGGAATATATTATTATTGTAATATAGCGAGTCCTTATATATTGGAAGATAAAACAATAAAATATATAGATTATGATCTAGATTTAAGAATTTTTCCTGATGGATCATTTAGAGTTCTAGATAAGGGGGAATATGAATATCATAAAGTAAAGCTAAATTATAGTGTGGATATAGACAAAGTAGTAAATTATGAATTAAATAATTTAATAAATAATTACAAAGATAAAATAGGACCTTTTGATAAAAAAACACTAGAAAAATACTATAATTTATATACAAAAATGTCAAAAATAAAAAAAAATTGTGAATTCTAAGCGAAAATGTTACAAACTTTAATAGCTAATTCTAAGCGAAAATGTTACATTGTTAAAATGTTTAA
>CALVIA010000070.1 GCA_944329255.1 uncultured Bacilli bacterium | reverse complement strand
TACAATAACATTAAGTTTGGTAATAAGTGCATATTTTATATGTCTATTTGTTGCACTTCATTTGAAAATTTAGGATTTTAGTAATAAATAATTATCAATAAATATAAAATATATTAGGTGTTATTTATGTTTGAATTATTTTCTGAGTTAATAAAAAATATGATTTTATGTGGTTCATATCAAAATCAAGTTTTTAAAGAACCATTATCAGATGAAGAAGAAGAATTTCATATAAAAAATATGAATAATGGAAATAAAGAATCAAGAGAAAAACTAATTGAGCATAATTTAAGATTAGTTGCACATATTGTAAAAAAATATAATGAAAAAAATGAAAATATGGATGATTTAATAAGTATTGGTACAATCGGATTAATTAAAGGTGTAGATAGTTTTTCAAAAAGTAATGGAGCAAAACTTACAACATATTGTGCAAGATGTATAGAAAATGAAATTTTAATGCATTATAGAGGAAATAAAAAAAATAATAAAAATATAAGTTTAGATGAATCGATTGGTTTTGATAAAGAAGGAAATGAAATTACAATAGTAGATATTTTAAAAACTCCAAATCCAGATTTTGTTGAAGATATAAATACAAAAGATAATATAAATAAATTAAAAACATATTTAGATGTGTTAAGTGAAAGAGAAAAAATGATAATAATAAAAAGATATGGCTTAAATGGAAGTGAAGAATTAACACAAAAAGTTATTGCGAAAAAATTAAATATAAGTAGAAGCTATGTATCAAGAATAGAAAAAAGAGCTTTAACAAAGCTCTTAAGAGAATTCATTAGAAATAATCCTACATAGTCAATAGTTCATGTATTAATTCTTCTTGATTATCTAAATCCAAATCTTCAATTCTTTCAACACTACACTTAGATGCTACAATAATTGATTCTACTTTGTCAGTAGCATCTTTTATATTGTCGTTTACAACCACATAATTATATTTATTATATTCATTTAACATTTTATAATCCGATTTAAATCTTGAAATAATTTTTTCTTTTGAGTCAGTATTTCTTTTTACCAATCTTTCAATTAATGTTTTTAAATTTGGTGGCATTATAAAAATAAAAATTGCATCTTTATATAACTCTTTAATGTTTAAAGCACCCTGAATATCTATAACTAATAAAACATCAATACCACACTCAATTTTATCAAAAACCTCACTTTTTAAAGTACCATAATATTTATCATATACTTTCGCATACTCTAAAAATTTCCCTTCATTAATATTATCTATAAATTCCTTTTCACTAACAAAATAATAATCTTTTCCATCTACTTCTTTTCCTCTTTTATCTCTTGTTGTCATAGAAATAGATAAATACATATCTTTATATCTTTTTAAAAGTTCACTGCATATAGTATCTTTTCCAGCACCACTTGGTCCTGAAATAACAACCAAACATCCAGATTTTTTTCTTTTCATAAATTCTCCTATATAAATTTAACTAAAATTTCATTTGATCTATAAATCCATTCATCCGATATAAAAATGTTACACTCATCCTCTACTAACATTTTACTTTTTAATAATTCTTTAATATTTGGAACATCATAAATACTAATATTAAATTTATTTTTAAATTCTTCCTTATTAATTCCCCTAATTTTTCTAAATCCAAGAATTAATTCATATTTTAATCTATCTTCATCAGTTATTTTTGTTATATTTTCTATGAAATTATGACTATTATATTTTTTTAAATTACGAGTGTTATCATATCTATAATTTTCTAAATAACCTGATGCAGATAAACCAAAACCATAATAATAATCATTGTTCCAATATACTAAATTATGCTTTGATTCATGATTAGGTTTAGCATAATTACTTATCTCATAATGAATAAAATCTCTATTTGTAAGTCTTTTTTCAATATATTTATACATTTCATAATCTAAATCTTCATCAATATTTTCTATTTTATCTATAAAAAGTTTTGTATGAGGTTCAATCATTAATGAATAGCAAGAAATATGATTAACATTTAATTTTAAAAATTCATCAACATCATATTCTAAATCTTCTAATGTTTCATTTGGAAGAGCATACATCAAATCAACATTTATATTATCAAATCCAATAAATTTTGCCATATCAATTTTTTCTTTAACCTCAGTTTTTGTATGTTTTCTATTTAATAAACTTAAAAATTTTTCATTAAATGTTTGAATTCCAATGCTTAATCTATTAACATTATTTTTTTTAAATAAAATCAATTTTTCATTGGTTAAAGATTCGATATTACATTCAATTGTAAATTCTTCAACACATTCTAAATTAAGTAAATTAACTATTTCAAATAATTTAGTTAATTCTTCTATTGATAAAGAAGACGGAGTTCCCCCTCCAATATATAAAGTTCTAATTTTTTCGCCCTTATAAAAAGTTTCTATTTCATTTTTTAAACTATTTAAATACTCATCTATCCATTCTTTTGTATATTTCATTTTACAAAAATCACAATACGAACATATATTATCACAAAAAGGGATATGAATATAAGCAGATTTCATAAAATCACTTTCCTTACATAATTTATATTATAACAAACAAACCAGTAAATATAAATATTAATTTACACTTTTTTCGTCAACTGACAATACCGATAAAAATGCTTCCTGTGGTATTTCTACTTTCCCAACAACTTTCATTCTCTTTTTTCCTTCTTTTTGTTTTTCAAGCAATTTTCTCTTTCTTGTAATATCCCCACCATAACACTTTGCTAAAACATTTTTTCTCATTGCTTTTATGTCACTTCTAGCAATAACTTTATTTCCAATTGTTGCCTGAATAGGAACCTCAAACATCTGTCTAGGAATAATATTTTTTAAATTTTCAACAATTATCTTCCCTCTATTATATGCAAAATCTTTATGAACAATAATACTTAATGCATCAACCGCCTCACCATTAATTAAAATATCCATTTTAACTAAATTACTTTCTTTATTACCAATATAATCATAATCAAAAGAAGCATAACCTTTTGTATAAGATTTTAATTTATCAAAAAAATCATAAACAATTTCTGATAATGGAATTTCATAATGAATATTAACCCTCGTTTTATCAATATATTCCATATTAATAAAACTACCTCTTTTATTTTGACAAAGTTCCATTACAGAACCAATATATTCAGTTGGAACAAATATATTAGTTTTTATATAAGGCTCTTTTATATTTTTAATAATGGTTCTATCAGGAAGTTTAGTTGGATTTTCTACATAAATAACTTCTCCGTCCGTTAAAGTAACCTCGTAAACTACACTAGGACTAGTTGCAATAAGATCAATACCAAATTCTCTTTCAATTCTTTCTTCAATTACATCCATATGAAGCATACCTAAAAAACCACATCTAAATCCAAAACCTAAAGCTTTAGAAGTTTCAGGCTCAAAACTTAAAGAAGCATCGTTTAATTTTAATTTTTCCAAAGCCTCTTTTAATTCTAAATATTTTTTTGAATCAATTGGATAAAGTCCACAAAATACCATAGGTTTAATCTCCTTATATCCAATTAGTGGTTTTAAATTAGAATTAACATTTACTATAGTATCTCCTACTTTAACATCACTAATGCTTTTAATTGATGCACAAATATATCCAACTTCTCCTGCATTTAATATTTTTTTATTATAAGGTTTAGGAGTATTAACTCCTACTTCTACTACTTCATATACTGCATTTGTAGCTAACATCCTTATTTTATCTTTTTCTTTTATCTCTCCATTAAATACTCTTGTATAAATAATTACTCCTTTATAAGAATCAAATATACTATCAAATATCAATGCTTGCAATTCATTTGTATCACTTTTAGGAGCAGGAATTCTATCAACAATAGCATTTAATAATTCATCAATTCCAATACCATTTTTTGCACTAGTAAGAATAATTTCATCTTCATTAAAACCTAAGTTATCAACTATTTCTTTCTTAACTTTTGAAACATCTGCATTTGGCAAATCAATTTTATTTATAACAGGAATAATAGTAAGATTATTTGATAATGCCAAATAAAAATTTGCAATTGTTTGGGCTTCTATGCCTTGAGTAGCATCAATAACTAAAATTGCACCTTCACATGCAGCTAAACTCCTAGATACCTCATATGTAAAATCAACATGACCTGGAGTATCAATTAAATGAAGAATATAATCTTTATACTTAATTTCAACAGCATTTAATTTTATTGTAATTCCTCTTTCCCTTTCTAAGTCCATAGAATCCAATAACTGATCTTTCATTTCTCTTTTACAAATAGCTTCCGTTTTTTCTAATATTCTATCAGCTAAAGTACTCTTACCATGATCAATATGAGCAATAATACTAAAATTTCTAATTTTATTAATATTCATAAAATCACCATTTTAATTATATCATGTATATTTTTTATAATAAATAATTTAGTATTAAAAAAATAACTATATTTAGTTATTTTCAAAGTATTCATAAATATAATTTTCAATATTATTTGAATCAACAGAAACTTTAACATACCCATCCATAATACTTTCATCTCTAGGATCTGTTATTGGGCATGTAGCTATTTTAGAATCACATAATTCTGAAATAGAAATATTAATAGACCCATTAGTTTCTATTTCTTTAAAAACAGAAGGATTATTAACTACATATATACTTGCATATCTTTCTATTTCAGAAACAGTATTATCATATAATTCTAATTGTTTATCTTTATAAGTATTAAATAAATTAGGAACCACTATTGCTGATAAAACCCCTAAAATAAAAATAACTGCCAGTAATTCAATTAATGTAAATCCATTTTTCATATAAACACCTACCATACATATATTATAAATTATTTTTTTATATATTCAAATATTAATTTAATTATTTTTATAATTTAAATAATCAACTATACTTTTTACATCATTTTAATATTTTTGTTGATGTTGATATAAAACATCCCATACATTATTTAAATTTATATCAAATATATTTATTTCCTAAAAAAACGGATACTTATTGTCAATATATTGCTTTATCTTTTCATCTCTTATATCATTATTAAATTCTTTACCATTAATTAAAAACGAAAGAATTTCGGTTATCTCTTTTGTTGGAGTAAAATTAACTGAAGAAAAAGTTCAAGCTAATGCAGAATATTCTGATGCTTATATAAATGCATTAAATAAATACTTAA
>CALVIA010000069.1 GCA_944329255.1 uncultured Bacilli bacterium | reverse complement strand
AATAGAAGATAAAATATATGAATATAAAAAAGAAATAAGTGATATAAATTACACATATATTAGTGAAGAAAGTGGTACATTAGATTTAAAATATGATGATGATAGTACAATGAAATTAGATATACAATTTGATTTAGATAACTATGGTTTTATAATAGAGTAGGAATTTATATAATTTTATAAAAAATTAAAATGAATATAGCAATTGAAATATATATAAAATATAACTGATAAAAGAATTTAAAATAAGTATAAATAGTAGATGAATAAAATAGTTGCTTTTATAAGAATAATGTGATAAAATTATTCATGTGAAAAACGCAATCCGCTATAAGTATATATGATTGTAGTAAGAAATGGAGTGAGACATTATGAATACAATTGAAAAAATTACAGCTAAACAAATTAGAAATGATATACCCGAATTTAGAGTTGGTGATACTGTAAGAGTAGATGTTAAAATAATTGAAGGTAAAAGGGAAAGAATTCAAGCATTTGAAGGTATAGTTATTTCTCGTAAAAATAGTGGTATTTCTGAAACATTTACTGTAAGAAAAAAATCAAGTGGTATAGGAGTTGAAAGAACATTCCCTGTAAATTCTCCTAGAATTGCCTCTATTACAGTTACTAGAAAAGGTTTAGCAAGAAGAGCTAAGTTATATTATTCAAGAAATATAATTGGACAATTTAAATTAAAAGAAAGAAATTAATAAGGCTTTAGCCTTATTTTTTGGTATAACAAAATGAATAAAAAGAAAAAAGAAATAATAGAATATATTGTTTTAATAGTTGTTATTTTATTGATTAGAACTTATTTATTTGTTCCTATAATGGTTTCTGGAAATTCAATGGTTCCAACACTAAATAATGGGGATGTTATGATATTAAATAAGTTTAATTATTTAGTAAATGATATTAAAAGATTTGATATAGTGGTAGTTGATTATGAAAATGAATATATAATAAAAAGAGTTATTGGATTACCAGGGGATTATGTTGAATATAAAAATGATATATTGTACGTAAATGGTAAAAAAATAGAAGAAGTTTATGATAGAGAATATACCGAAGATTTCAATTTAAATGATTTAAATATAGAAAAAATTCCAAATAATTATTATTTGGTTTTGGGAGATAATAGACCTATTTCAAAAGATAGTAGAAAAATAGGATTAATAGATAAAAAAAATATAAAAGGAAGTACAAATTTTATTTTGTTTCCTTTTAGTAGATTTGGGAATGTAATTTAAAATATTGAATTGGGGGAAATTAATATGCAACATTTTTTAACAGTTGGAACATCTGAAATTGATCCAAATAAATTTCAGGATATTAAGGATTCAACAAATATAAGTTCAATAAAACCAAATGGAGGCCTTTGGCTATCTGAGCATTTTGATGAATATTTAAATTATAATAGTTGGGTTGACTATATTGTATATAATCCTTATATTTTGTTTTATAAAACAAAAGGGAATCCTTTTAAGCAACCATGCTCAATTGTAAAATTAAAGAAAGATTGTAATATATTTATTTTAGATTCAAAAGATAAATATTATTATCTAAAAGAAAATTTTCCTGATAATTATGAAAGGTTTAGTTTTGAAAAAATAAGTAAAATATATAATGGATTTTATATAAATTTATCTTCGCTAAAAAAAGATAAATTAGATGAAATAAGTTTATTTTATAGTTTTAATGTTAATTCATTAATATTATTTAATGCAAAAGAAATTGAATATTATTATTCAGGTTTTATTGATATTGAACCATTTGATTTTGAATTCAATCAGGAAATAGTAAATTATGAAATTCATTATGATGATAAACCTAAAAATATTCAATCTAAAATTAAATGTAAAAATCGATAAATTATCGATTTTTTTCATTATAAAAAACATTATGCATAAATTTTATTAGGTGATAAATTTGAATATTATTGATAAAAATTTTTATGGTTTAGTTAATAAGTTGAAATGTATGACAGAAAATGAAATTTTTTTAAATATAAAAAATAATTTTAAAAAGGTGCATCCTGAAACACAAAAATCTATTCAAAAATATTTAAATGATTTTAAATATTGGGGAACATTAGATATATTAAATAATGACTATAATGAAATGTATGAGAAATCTAAAATATTATTTTTAAATATTAATGATTATGTGTGGTTATATGAAAAACTTGAAGATTATTCTTCTAAAAAATTGTTATATGCTATTTTAAATAATTTTTATGAATATGATTTTATAAATTTAAAAGATTGTATGCATAAAACATTTAAACATTATTTTGATTTAGATATCATACCTGATTGTAGTGATTGTGTTTTTGTTGATTTAGGAGCATATATTGGAGATACTTCAATGGATTTTATAAAAACATACAATAATTATAAAAAAATATATTGTTATGAAATAACTGATGATACAATGGCCTTACTGAAAAATAATTTGAGTATTTATGATAACATTATTTATAAAAATAAAGCAGTATCTAATTTTAAAAAAAATATGTTTGTTAAAAACAGTAATATAGATTCTTCTGCAAATACAATTAGTGAAGAAGGAGACAAAATAATTGAGACAGTAAATTTAGATGAAGATATAAAAGAAAAAATTGATATTATAAAAATGGACATTGAAGGGGAAGAATATAATGCTTTAATTGGTTGTAAAAATCATATTATTAATGATAAACCAATATTGTTAATATCAGTTTATCATAATAATACTGATTTATTTAGAATACCAAAATTAATATATGAATATAATAATAATTATAAATTTTATTTAAGAAATTATGGTAATAATATATTTCCAACTGAGATAGTTTTATATGCTATCTTAAAAAAATGAGAAAAAGTATTGACAAACTCTTCTGTTTTTATTATTATGTTAATAACAAACAAAAAAGTTTGTTTTAAAATATTTGTTGTTATTAACAAAATGATAATAAGAAGCAAATGTGAAAAATATAAAAATATATGGAGGTATAAAATATTATGAACAATACATTAATGATTGACTTTTATGAATTTACAATGGCTCAAACTTATTTTGATAAAAATGAAGAAAATAAAAAGGTATATTTTGATATATTTTATAGAAAAAATCCTTTTAATGGTGGATATGCAGTATCGGGTGGTCTAGATAATATTATTGACTATATAAATAATTTTAAAATATCTGATAAGGATATCGAATACTTAAGAAGTTTTAATAAGTTCAGTGATTCTTTTTTAAAATATTTAAAAAATTTAAAATTCACAGGAGATATTTATGCAGTAAAAGATGGTACAGTTATATTTCCTAATGAACCGGTAATAACAGTTAGAGCTAATATTATTGAAGCTCAGTTAATTGAAACTGCATTGCTTGCTTCATTTAATCATGGAACTCTTGTTACTACGGCTGCTAAAAGAATAGTAAATGCTGCTAAAGAAGTTCCTGTAATGGAATTTGGAGCAAGAAGAGCAAGAGGAATTGATTCAGCTATAGATGTTTCTAAATATTCTTATGTAGGAGGATGTACATCAACTAGTAATACAATAGCCGGTATAAAATATAATATTCCCTTATCAGGAACAATGGCACATAGTATGATATGTGATGCAGATAGTGAGTATAAAGCATTTTTAAATTATGCAAAAAGTAATCCTGATAACTGTATATTTTTAGTAGATACATTTGATACATTAAAAAGTGGAGTTCCTAATGCTATTAAAGTTGCAAATGACTATTTATTGCCAAATGGTTATAAATTTAAAGGTATTAGAATTGATAGTGGAGATCTGGCTTATTTATCGAAAGAATCAAGAAAAATGTTAGATGATGCAGGATTTAATGATACTAAAATATGTTTAAGTAATGGACTTGATGAAAATATTATAAATAGTTTAAAAGAGCAAGGTGCATGTTTTGATTTGCTTGGCGTGGGTGATAATATTTCTGCATCTAAAGAAAGAGTTGGTGGAGTATATAAACTAGTTGCAATTGAAGAAAATAATCAAATAATTCCAAAAATAAAAATAAGTAATGATAGTATTAAAACTATTAATCCAGGGTTTAAAAAAGTATATAGATTTTATGATAAAGATACTAATTATGCTTTAGGAGATGTAATTGTTTTACATGATGAAACAATTTTAGATAAAGAATATACTTTATTTAGTCCTATATGCGAGTGGAAAAAGACAACTTTAAAAAATTTTTATGTTAGAGAATTGCAAGAGCCAATTTTTATCAATGGAAAACAAGTATATGAAATTTCAAGCGTTAACGATAGAAGAGAGTACTGTTGTAACGAATTTAATACAATATATCCTGAAATAAAAAGGTTAAATAATCCACATGAATATTATGTTGATTTAAGTCAAAAATTATATGACTTAAAAAATAAAATGATAAATGATATAAAAATAAAAAAATTAGTTAGGTAGGTGTAATTATGAATATATTTAATGCGAAAGAAGAAGTAAAAAATATTATAAGTTTTGTGAAAGATTATTATAATAAAAATAATTTGGGAGGTGCTATTTTAGGAATTAGCGGTGGAAAAGATTCTGCAGTAGTAGCCGCACTTTTAGTAGAAGCATTAGGAAAAGAAAATGTAATTGGTATAACTTTACCATGTCATTCAAAAGAAGAAGATAAAACTGATGCAAAATTAGTAAGCGATTACTATGGTTTTGAATTAATAAATTTTGATATAACAAATACTTTTGATGCATTTAAAAATGAAGTTAATAATTTGGGAACTTTTACTAATGAAGATGTGAAAAATAGTGATATTAATTTAAAGCCAAGACTTAGAATGAGTACATTATATTATTTGGCTGCTTTATACAGTATGGTTAGAGGGAAAACATATATAGTAGCAGGTACTTCAAATAAATGCGAATTATATGTTGGATATTTTACTAAAGGTGGAGATTCTGTTCATGATATATCATTGTTAGCAGATTATACTGTTGATGAAGTAATTAAAATAGGAGAATACTTAAAAGTACCAGAAAAAGTCTTATATAAAGCTCCAAATGATGGATTATCTAATCAAACAGATGAAGACAAATTAGGAGTTAAATATAAAGATATTGCAACATATTTAGAAGATAAAAAATTATTAGATAAAAAAACTATTTCAAAAATAGAAAAATTACATAAAAATAATTTACATAAATTTAATATACCTACTTACCGAAA
>CALVIA010000068.1 GCA_944329255.1 uncultured Bacilli bacterium | reverse complement strand
GTAAATGAAAATACAGAACCAACAAGAAGTAAATTATTTGTATATGTAAGAGCAGTAGATAAAGCAGGAAATAAAGGTGCATGGACAACTCAACCAGCATATGCAAATATGGATACGGTAAAACCAAATGCACCAGGATTAACAGTAGTTGGAAATAATACATCAGTTGTAAAAATTGAAACTGCATTTACAGATGGGCAATCAGTAAGACCTAGTGGATTTGGAAAATTAATATATACAATAGATGATGGACAAGAGTTAGAAGAATACTCAACAGTTATTACAATGCCAGAAAATTCTACTGAAAATAGTGTTACGAGAAATGTAAAAGTATGGGCGGTAGATAAAGCTGGCAATAAGAGTGATGTATATTCATCAGAATCTGTTACAATTGCATCAGGAATAAAGGTAACAGGAGTAGATTTAACAAATAATGGAACAAAAATTGAATCTGGAGCTTCATGTTCAACAAGCACTATTCATCCACAAAGTACATTCACATTAGTTGCAACACCAATTCCTTCAAATGCATCACTTAAAGATGTAGTATGGAGTGTTGCTGATGCAAATATTGCAACAATTGATGAAAACGGAAAAGTAATTGCAAAAAATGTTGGTGTAACTGTTATAACTGCTAAAATTGGAGATGTATCAACATCATGTACATTGAATGTTGTAGCTCAAATTACTTCTGGTGGAGGATCATCAAGTGGTAGTTCCGGAGGCGGAGGGGCATCCTCTGGCAGTGGAAGTTCAAGTAGTAGTAATACAAACAAAATAAAGGAAATATATTCAGTATTTAACCCAACTACAGGGAAAACAGCTATATATGATTCTTTGAGCGATGCTGAAAAAGCAGCTCAGTCTATTTCAACAAGTATGGATACTAGGGATTCATTACAAGATAGAACTATTACCATAAATAAAGCAACATCTGTAAATGGTAAAATAACTAAAACCGAGGTTGCTTCAAAAATTGTAGTAACTCAATCAAGTCAAGGAGCACAAATAAGAAAGGATTCATATGAATCAGGTTCTTCTACTCCTTCTAAAACAACATCTACAACCATAAATGGTAGTGGTACAAAAACAACCGTAAAAAATAATAAAACAGGTACAACTACAACAACCAATAAAACATCATCTGGAAAGACTTCTTCTTCGAAACCGGGTGGATGTTTCTTAAAGGGAACAATGGTAAAAACAAAAGATGGTTATAAAGAAATTGATAAAATTGAAATTGGAGATATAGTTTTGTCATATAATGAGGAGTTACGAAAAAATGAATACAAGAAAGTAACAAAACTTTATATTCACGAGAATTCTAATGAGATTTTGTACGAATTAAAAATAAATGGTGAAATATTAAAAGTAACAAGTGTTCATAGAATATATGTAAAATCTAAAAATAGTGATATATATGAGTGGAAAGCAGCAAGTGAAATAAAAGTTAATGATTATGTTATGGATAGTAATGGAAATGCCCACGAAATAACAGAAATAAATTATTATAATATTAAACAAACTGTTTATAATATAGAAGTAGAAGATAATCATAATTATTATGTAAGTCGAGATAACATTTTGGTTCATAATAGAAAATCAATAAATTAGTAAAAAGAACTTTATTTTGAAAAAAACAAAATAAAGTTTTTTGTTGACAAAATATAAAAAAAAGTATATTATTAATCAGTAATTTCTTTTTGAAATTATAAAAAGAGGTAAAAAATGAATAATGATTTTAAATATATTGAAAAATATGCTGAGGAACACAATATTCCAATAATGGAAAAAACTGGTATAAATTTTTTGACTAAATATATAAAAGAAAATAATATAAAAAATATACTTGAAATTGGATCAGCTATCGGATATTCTGCAATAAAAATGGCTTTAGTAGATGAAAAAATAAAAATAACTACAATTGAAAAAAATGATTCAAGATATTTAGAAGCTTTGAAAAATATTAAAAATTTTAATTTAGAAAAACAAATAACACTAGTATTAACAGATGCTCTTGATATAGAATTATCTGAATAATATTACTTAATATTTATCGATGCAGTTAAAGGACAATATACGAAATTTTTTGAAAAATTTAAAAAAAATTTAAAAAAAAGTGGTGTAATAATATCAGATAATATAATGTTTCATGGGTACGTAGAGAAAAAGGAACGAATCGAAAGTAAAAATTTAAGGCAACTAGTTAATAAAATAAAAAATTATATAGATTTTCTTGAAAAAAATGATGAGTTTGATACAATTTTTTATAAAATTGGTGATGGAATAAGTGTTTCAAAAAGAAGTATTAATGAATAATAAGTATTAAATTTATAAAATATGAATATATTTAAAATGTGATTGACAAAATAATAAAAATAGAGTATTATGAATTGGAAAATGGAGAGGTGAATAAACATGGCAGAAAAAAAAGAAGTTTTTTTAACTGCAAAAGGTTTTACAGAAATAGAAGAAGAATTAGATGAGTTAAAAAGGGTTAAGAGACCAGAAGTAATAAATGCTATAAAAGAAGCAAGAGCATTGGGAGATTTATCTGAAAATGCTGAATATCATTCTGCAAGAGAAGAACAAGCAATTATTGAAGGCAGAATACAAGAATTAGAATATATGATAGATCATGCAGTAATAATTAATGAAGAAGCAAGTGATAAAGTTAGAATTGGATCTACAATAGTAATAAAATATGTTGGAGAAGAAGATACAGAAGAATATAAAATAGTTGGTAGTACCGAAGCAGATCCATTTGAAGACAAGATTTCTAATGAATCACCAATTGCTAAAGCTCTAATGGGAAAGAAAAAAGGAGATATTGTAACAGTTGAAAGTCCAAATGGAAAATATGATATAGAATTAATCAATGTAAAGTAACTTTATATTGATTTTTTTTTATTTCTATGTATAATATAAGTAAAATTAAGGGGAAATATTGAATTAAGGGGGGGAAAAATAAAGTATGGAATATACATTATATAAGAATTTACTTAAATTAATTGATATGAATTTATCTATTGAGGAAATGTGTGAAATTCTTAATATAGATATAATAACATTAAAAATTTTGATTGACGACATAAGAAAAAATGGGGATTTAAAAAATGAAAATATTGATAAAGTTACACGAATAAGACCAAAACCTAACGATGAAATATTTAATATAACTGAAGATTCTGAATGTATAAAAATAGCTCTTATTGGAGACACACATCTGGCTTTAAAAAGAGATGATATTGATTTACTTAACAAGATATATGATGAAGTTGAGAAAAAAAGAGTTAATTATGTATTTCACTGTGGTGATTTTACAGAAGGATTATCTTATAGAAAAAAACATATAACATCTCATTTAAAAGAAGCTACATATGAAGGACAATTAGAGTATTCAATAGCAAATTATCCAATGTATTCAGGAAAAACATATGTAATAAGTGGTAATCATGATGATTGGTGGTATTTAATAAATAATAAAGAGATAATAAGAGATATTAGTAAAGAAAGAGATGATATAGTATATCTTGGAGCATTATATAGAAATATAGATTTAGCTAATATAAAAATACAAATAGTTCATGGTGATATTAATCCTATAACAGGAAAAAAATTAAAGCAACCAGGATATGTTTTAGGATTAAAAGAAATGCCTGATATTATGCACTTTGGACACATTCATAAACATTTATATGAAGTAATAAAGAAAACAGAATGTTTTAGAACATCTTCATTATGCGAACCCAGAGATGAAAGAGATATAGAAAGAATAATATTTTGGTTAAATATATATAAAGATGACAATGGAAAAATAAAAAAAATAGATAAAAAAATGCAATGCTTTTAAAAAAAAATTATATTGCATTTTTTTTATATATTTTATATAATAGATTTGCGAAAGAGAGGAAATTATGGAAAATAAACATGTAATAATAAAAAAAGTTGACAAAGAAATATGGGATAAAGCATTAGACAATTCTTTTGAAAAAAATGTAAAAAAAGTTAAAGTTGATGGTTTTAGACAAGGAAAATGTCCAAGAAAAGTATTTGAAAAAAAATTTGGTAAAGAATCATTATATAATGATGCTATTGATTCATTATTGCCTACACTTTATAGTGAAGTATTAAAGGATAATAATCTTGAACCTGTAGTTCAACCTTCTATAAATATAAAAAATATAGATGATAATGGTGTTGAAATTGAATTTACAATAATTACTGCACCTAAAGTTAAAATTAATAAATATAAAGGATTAAATGTAAAAAAAGAAAATATTAAAGTAACAAAAGAAGAAATTGATTCTGAAATAAATAGATTAAGACAACAATACGCTGAAATAGAAATAAAAGACGGAAAAGTAGAAAATGGAGATACAGTAGTTATTGATTTTGAAGGATTTAAAAATGATGTTCCATTTGAAGGTGGTAAAGGAGAAAATTATCCATTAGAAATTGGAAGTAAAACATTTATTCCTGGTTTTGAAGAAGCATTAATTGGCTTAAAAGATGGAGATACAAAAGATATTAATCTTAAATTTCCAGAGGATTATCCAAGTGAAGAATTAAAAGGACAAGATGTTGTATTTAAAGTAAAAGTTCATGAAGTTAAAACAAGAGTATTACCTGAAATCAATGAAGAATTTTTTGATGATTTGGGATTAGAAAATGTAAATAACATTGAAGATTTAGAAAAACATGTAAAAAACAATTTAAAAGAGAAAAAAGAAAAAAATGCGGAAAATAAATTTATTGATGATCTTTTAGAAGCTGTATCAAAAGAAACAGAAATAGATATTCCAGAAGAATTAATACATGATGAAATACACAGAATATTAGATATGTATAATCAAAGATTACAAATGCAAGGATTAAATTTAAATCAATATTTAGAATTTACAAAAAAATCAATGGAAGATATTGAAAAAGAAACAGAACCTGAAGCTAAAAGAAATGTTACTTATAGATATATGATTGAAGAAATATCTAAGTTGGAAAATATTGAAATAGCTGAAGAAGAATTAAATAAAGAAATAGAAAATATGGCTATAAAATATAATATGACTAAAGAAGAACTAATTAAGGCTTTTGGTGGAAAAGATATGATTTCATATGATTTAAAAATGAGAAAAACAATAGAATTTTTGAAAAATAATAATTAAAAGGAATGCTAAAAATAAGCATTCTTTTTTTAAAAAAAATTCTTTTTTTTTAATTAATTTAATAGACAAAAAAAATAAAATATGTATAATATAGGTTGTTTCTGGAGGGATGTGCATTAT
>CALVIA010000067.1 GCA_944329255.1 uncultured Bacilli bacterium | reverse complement strand
CTAAACTTAATTATTGCCTTGTGTCTTCATTGAATACATACTACAGAACTTAATATACTTTTTAATCAAATGATATAATTATGTAGTATACTATTATTAGTAGAAATTTAATGTTGAGGTGTCGTATGAGAAGTAATGAATTTTATAATAAGTTTAACAAAAATATAGAGGGTATGAATTTAGAACAATTAAAAGATATTATTATGAATGTAATAAGAAAAATTCCTGAAACTAAATATGAAGAGATACTTGATATATTTTAATAAAAATATTGATTCTAAAGTTTATAATAATATTTTGACTCAAACTTTTAATAAGTTAGGTTTTAAAGATAATACACTATTTTTGGATGAAGATTATTCTATAGTTTTCGAAAAATGGAAAGTTCAATTTAAAATATATGACAAAAATAAATATATTGATTGGTTGAAAGATATTATTGATAAAAGGGTTAATGCTATAGTGAGTAATGGTCATAGAAAATCATATTTTAAAGCGGCAATTTTAGTAGTTGCATTAAATGAAGTATTAGAATCAAACGACATTCAAAATAAGGATGATTTTATAAACTATTATTATAAAAAATATTCGAGGCATTCGGCGTTTAGACGTGAATTAAATAAATATATGTAGGAGGTATTATAAATGATTAATATTGAAGAATTAGAAATGCTAGCAAACAAAAAAGAAAAAGAGAATTATAGATTTAGAAGTTATTTAAAAACTCATGCTGACGAAGAAAAATTGGATCAGCAATTTAAAAGATTACATGAAAAATATTTTAAAATATATGATTGTAAGAAATGTAGAAATTGCTGTAAAAAACTGGGTATAAGTATTGATGAGTATGAACTAGATAATATATGCAATTATTTGAATTTGAACAAAGAAAAATTTATAAAAGAAAATTTAATTCAAAATTATAACAATTTTTCATTTAAAGGATGCAAATGTAAATTTTTAGATGAAAATAATAATTGCAAAATAAATAAATGTTTACCTATAACTTGCAAAGAATATCCATATACTAATAAAGAAGAAAGATTGTTTAGTTTGTATAGTATTGTTTCAAATGCAAGTATTTGTCCAGTTGTATATGAAATATTAGAAGAATTAAAAAAGGAATATAATTTTAAACTAAAATACCACATTTGATTGACTAATGTGGTATTTTAGTTTAAAATTATATTGAGGTGATTATTATGATATTACTATATAAAGATTTAATACAACAATATAAAAGTGATTATAAAATAAAAAAACTTATAGACGAAGGAAAAATATTTAAAATTGAAAAAGGTATTTATAGTGATAATAATAATATTAATTATCTAGAAATATTAACGAAAAAATATCCTAATGCTATATTTACAATGGAAAGTGCATTTTATTATCATAATTTAACTGATGTCATTCCTGATAAAGAGTATCTTGCATTAAGAAGAGATAGTACTAAGATAAATGATGATAGAATTAAAGTTGTATATTATCAAGATAATTTATTTGAAATAGGGAGATCAACTTTAAAAGTAAATAATATTAATATTCCAATATATGATAAAGAAAGAATGTTAATAGAATTAATAAGAAACAGAAAAAATTTAGGCTTTGATTATTATAAAGAAATAATAAATAACTATAGAGAAATAAGAGAAACGTTGAACACAACAAAAATAGCAGAATATATTAGTAAATTTTCAATTGAAAACTATTTATATGATGTTATTATGAAAGAGGTGTTTTAATGGATTTAAATAAATTGGTTAATAGTTATTTAAATAATGGTTATTCACGCCCTTTAGCTATTTCAAGAGTATGTCAAGATGTTATTTTAGCTAAAATAAGCGACTCTAATTTTAATAGAAATGTAACAATAAAAGGTGGAGTTGTAATGATGGCTATTTCTAAAGATAAAAGACGATCAACTCAAGATTTGGATATAGATTTTATTAGGTATTCTTTAGAAAATTCTTCTATATTAGAATTTATTAAAAAATTAAATGATAATGATATTAAAATAAATGTAACTGCACCAATAAAAAAGCTTCATCATCAAGATTATGATGGTAAAAGGGTATTTATAGAAATATCTGATAATTATGGAAATGTTTTTTCAACAAAATTGGATATTGGAGTGCACAAAGATATGGATATAAAACAAGATGAATTGTGTTTTGATTTAGGATTAAATACTCTAAATGTTACCTTACTTGCTAATTCTAAAGAACAAATATGTGTAGAAAAAATTAAGTCATTATTAAAATTTGGAATAACATCAACTAGATACAAGGATGTATTTGATATTTATTATTTAATAAATACTAATAATTTTGATAAAATAAGATTTATTAATTATTTAGATAAATTTGTCTTTAAAGACAGTTTAATTGGTGAAAATAATTTGTTGGAAATAAAAAATAGCTTAAGCAATATTTTATCAAATAGTAGATTTAAATTAATGCTTAATATGGCTAAAAATAATTGGACAGAGTTACCTGTAGAAAATGTAATAACTATTATTATAGAATTTTTAACATCTTTGGAATTAGTAGAGGTATAAAATGATTAGTGATGATCTTCTTGCATTAATAAGTAAAAAAGAATTGGAAATTAGTAAACTAGAGAAAGAGATAAGAGATTTAAAAAGTAAATACAATGAATTAAATATTATAAAACACAATTACACCAAAGATGAAAAAATAAAAATTTTTATGGAATATTTTAGAGGAAGAGATGATATCTATCCATACTTATCAATTGATAAACAAGATACTAATAAAAAATATTATATTCCAAAATGTAAAAATGAATGGAATAAGTCAATTTGTTATAAAACTATGCATAAAAAATGTAAAGATTGTCCATATTGGGTAGATGAGGAAATAACTAATTTAGTAATAGAAAATCATATATTTAATGATAAAACAATTGGTATGTATACAATGTTACCTGATGAAACATGTTATTTTTTAGTTTTTGATTTTGATGATAAGAATTCTATTAATCAAATAAAAGATGATGTTTTGGCATTTGCTAAAGTTTGTGATGAATATGATGTCCCTATTGCTATTGAAAGAAGTAGATCAGGAAAAGGATTTCATTTGTGGATATTTTTTGAAAATAAAATAAAAGCAATAAACGCTAGAAAATTAGGGAGTTTACTTTTATCAAAAACAATGGAATTAAGAGATAGTTTAAAAATAGAATCCTTTGATAGAATGTTTCCTAATCAGGATTTTTTGCCTAAAGGTGGTTATGGTAATTTAATTGTTTTGCCTTTTCAAACAGAACCATCAAAGTATGGTAATAGCGTTTTTGTGGATAGAAATTTTATTCCTTATAATGATCAGTATGATTATTTATCAAGTGTTATAAAAATGAATGAAGAAGATGTGCTTAGTATAATTCGAATACTTTCTTCTAATACAGTTGATATTGGTCATCAAGGGTTTGATAAAAAAGAAGAAGTTAAGGATATACAAAAGAACAACTTTAACTTTCCATCTAAAATTAATGTTTTACTTAGCGATATGATTTATATTGATAAAGCAAATTTAAGTGCAAGTGTAAAAAATGCTTTTAAAAGGTTAGCATCATTTGCTAATCCTGTATTTTATATGAAACAAAGAAATAGAATGTCAGTATATAATATTCCTATGGTAATTGATTGTAGTAAAGAGGATGAAAAGTATATTAAATTACCAAGAGGTAATTTAGAATATCTAGATGCTTTGTGCAAAGAAAATAATATAAAAATAAGTATCAAAGATATGCGTAATAGCGGTGAAAAATTAAATGTAAAATTTAATGGAATTTTAAGAAGTGAACAAACTGATGCACTTAGAGAATTGCTTAAATATGAAACTGGAATATTAGAAGCTCCCACAGGCTTTGGTAAGACTGTTACTTGTTGTAAGTTAATAGCCGAAAGAAATGTAAATACATTAATTATAGTTTTCTCTTTACAATTACTTAAACAATGGGAAGAAAAATTAAAATTCTTTTTAAATATAGACAAGATTGGGCAAATTGGTGGTGGCAAAAACATTATAACTAATAGAATAGATATAGCAAGTATTAAAACTATTTATAATAATGGAAAATTTAATGATATTGTTAAAAATTATGGAATGATTATTATAGATGAGTGTCATCATTCTTCTGCATATACATATGAAAGTGCTCTTAATAAAGTAAATGCTAAATATGTTTACGGTGTGTCGGCTGCTCCTGAAAAAGAAAATGGACATACGCCAATAATTAAAATGCAGTGTGGTAATATTAGATATAAAATAGATTTAAAAGAATTTAACAAAAATTTAAATCTTGCTATGAAAGTATATTCTCAAAAAATACATCTAAATTTTGTGGATAAAAATATAAATGATTATTCCCTTAATGAAATATATAATTTTATCTCTAAAGATGTGATTAGAAATGATAAAGTTATAAATGATATTGAACAAGAATTTAATAGTGGAAAAAACATTTTAGTTTTAACAGAAAGAATTGAACATTTAGAATATTTAAGTGAAAGGTTATCAAAATTAACAAAAAATATATTTATTTATCGTGGTGGAATGGGAAAAAAACAATTAAAAAAATATGATGAATTAAATTCCAATTTAACATTAAATAAAGAGAATAAAATTATTATTGCTACAAGTTCTTGCATTGGTGAAGGGTTTGATGATTCTAGTTTAGAAGCTTTATTTTTGACTATGCCGATATCAGGAATTAATAGGATTATACAATATACAGGAAGATTACATAGAACAAATGAAACTAAAAAAGAAATAATTGTATATGATTATATTGATGATAATTTTTTGCAAACAAGAAATATGTTTTTGAAAAGAAAGAAAACATATGAAAAAATGGGCTATGAAATAATTGATAAAAGTGCTTGATACTTAATAAAAATTTAAATAAAAAAAACTCAATGGTGTATTGAACCATTGTTTTTTTTATCTATTTAATACAGCATAACAATAATCATAAATTAATAAATAATTATTTATTTTATTGTTAATAGTTTAATCATTAAAATCAATTTCATAAATATTAAACAACATTTCCACAGTAAAATTTTTCTTTTCCATATTGCTTAATTCTAAATACTTGGCTCAAAAAAAACAATAAATGTTTATATCCGCTAAAATTAATAATAGTTTTTCCATAATTAGAATCTAAATTAGATAAAACTTCCTTTAAAAGAATGATTATATCTCTAGTATTAAAATCTACACTAAAATTTTTATTTTCTAATAAATATAATGCTAATCTTACTTTATCAATATCACTTAAATTATCAAATTGATGTATTAAATCAATTACTTTTTTTGTATTATTTT
>CALVIA010000066.1 GCA_944329255.1 uncultured Bacilli bacterium | reverse complement strand
CTTGTTGCACTTCAGAAAAAAATTTTCCTAATAAGGCAAACTTGACAAAATAAAAAAAATATGTATAATATGCAGCGTAATTAAATGAAAGGGGAATGTAGTATGAAAACATTACAACAAAAGGAATTTGAATATTCCGATATACTTCTTTATAAAATAGTAGAATCTAACAATAAAAAATTAATAATAGTTATTATTAATGATGAAGAACAATTAAAGACATTTAGAAATACAGGATTAGCGGAAGATGCGCCAGTATCAATAATGGAATATACTCCAGAAATTGAAAAAGAAATAATTTCTAAAATGAAACAAATAAAAGAATACGTAGTAAATTCTGAAGATGATATCATAGTAAGATATACAGATGGAACTAATATTAATTTTTATAAAACAAACAAACCAATAATAGAAGAAGTATTAGAAAATCAAAGAAATTACAATAAAAATAGAATAATAGATGATTGGGCAAAAATGCCTGAAGAAGAAAAACAAAAAAAGAAATCATTAGTTTCAAAAAAATTAACAAAAGGTTTAGCTGGAGTTTTAGCAGCAACTGTTTTATTAACAGGATCATATCATTTCTTAAATAGAAATAAAGGGAAAAATGTTGATAATGAAATGTTAAATCCAACAGATCCTAGAAAAACAGAACAAAATGTTAGCGCTGTTAGTGATTTTACAAAAGAAGCAGAAACATTATATAATCAAACTTTAGAAAAAAATGATTTTGTATTAAAATATCAACAAGTAGCTGATATTAAATGGAATAAGGAATTATCATTAGAAGTAGTAGAATTAGTTAATGGTTTATATCCATTATCAATGCAGTATATGAATGAAGAAAATGCTAAACAAGAAATGACAGAAGTTACTCAAGCAATATCATTATTAATTGCAGGAAATTTAAATCCTGAAACTAGTGAAGAAAATATGATTAATTTATCTGAATTTATTGTTAATGAAAAAGAAAAAACATTTGTAAATAATGCATTAATAATTAGTAGAGCATGTATAAATGAGTCAATTGGAGAGCCTACTAATGGTAAAATAATAGATGAAGAACAATGGAGTGGATATTCTAATTTTTCAAAAGAATATAAAAATTCAGTTGATCAATTGTTAAATTATGAATTTGAGACAATAAATAATCCAGAGTTTTTAACTATGTCAGCTGGTGCTAGATATTTAATAACATTAACATTCCAACAAGTAAATAATGTAATACCACAATGGAGTTATATAACAAGGGAAAAATCTGAAACAGATACAAGAGAATATGATTTATATTATAGATACTTTTTTGATGATGTAGAAAAAATACCTTATTTACCAAGGGAAGGCAAAAACGGAACAACTGAATATGTTTATACATATATTGATGAAAATGGAACATGCAAAGAAGAAGTATATACAGAAGATGTTATGTTTGCAATGGCTGGTTTATCAACAGTAGAAGAACAAAGAAACTTAAATATAGAACCAAATCCAAATATTAGACAATTAGGTATACAAACTGAAATTGATAACAGGGTAAATGATTCATTATATGAGTTACAAGAAATAAGAAATAACGTATTATTAAAATAGTTTTATTAAAAAATGTAGATTAACCTACATTTTTTTAATTTTTATAAAAAAATAGATAAAAATTATGTTAATATATAAATATAATATATTACTTATTATATTTATATGGAGGAAAAATGAAAAGAATAATAATAGAAGGCAATAGAACACTAAATGGGAAAATAAAAATAAGTGGTGCAAAAAATAGTGCAGTAGCATTAATTCCAGCGACAATTTTATCAGATGAACCTGTAATAATAAACAATGTTCCAAATATATCTGATATTGATGCATTAATAACAATTTTAAAATTTTTAAATGCAAAGGTTATAAGAAAAGATAACTCATTAATAATAGATTCAAGCAAAATTGAAAATAAAGAAATTCCTGAAGATATATCAAAAAAATTAAGAGCATCATATTATTTTATGTCATCTATTTTAGGTAAATATAAAAAAGTAAATATGTATTTTCCTGGAGGTTGTAATATTGGAAAAAGACCAATTGATCAAACATTAAAAGCATTTAAAAATTTAGGATCAGTAATTGAAGAAAAAGATAATAAATATAATATATATGCAGAAAAACTTATAGGTAGTGAAATAATATTAGATATGCCAAGTGTTGGAGCAACAATAAATGCTATATTTGCATCTGTAAAAGCAGATGGAAAAACTATTATTAAAAATGCTGCTCAGGAACCAGAAATTGATAATGTAATAGAAATGATTAATAAAATGGGTGGAGATGTAAAAAGAGAAAATGGCACAACAATAATAATAAATGGAGTAAAAAGCTTACATGGAACAACCATTGATGTTATACCAGACAGAATTGAAGCAGGAACATATATTATAATAGGAGCATTAATTGGAAAAGATTTGACAATAGAAAATATTATTCCTAAACATATAGAATCCTTGTTATTAAAATTAAAAGAAGCTAATGTTAAATATGAACTTAAAAAAAATAGTATTGTACTAAATAAGTCAGATAAATTAAAACCTGTAAATATCGAAACAAAAGGTTACCCAGGTTTTGCTACTGATTTACAACAGCCATTTACAGTTTTATTAACACAATGTGACGGGGTGTCATATTTAACTGAAAATATATATGAAAATAGATTTAATAATGTTTCATATTTAAATAAAATGGGGGCAAATATAGAAATTATAGATAAAACCATAAAAATTGATGGTAAAACATCTTTAAAAGGAACAACAGTTGTTGCAACAGATTTAAGAGCAGGAGCATGTATGGTAATTGCAGCCTTAATAGCTTCAGGCACTACAATTATAGAAGATATAGATCATGTATTAAGAGGATATGAAGATATAATAAAAAAATTAGAAACAGTAGGTGCTAAAATCATAAAAGAAGAAATATAATATAAAGAATTATATTTCTTTTTTTAGGAGGATATTATGAAAATAAAAAATAAACTTATATTTTTGTTAACAATATTCATAGTATTTTATATAAATGTTATAACCAAAAATGAAAAAATAGATTTATTAACATTAGGAGATGAAATAAGTGTAAATTATGAAGAAAAAACATATAATGACTTTTTAATAGAATATTTGAAAGAAAAGAAAAAATTTAATTCATATATTAACAATTATAATTGTAAAGATTGTAGAATAACTGATTTAATTAATAAAATAAATAATAATGAAGAAATTAAAATAAATGATAAAAAAATTACTATTCAAAATTCTATAAAAAATTCAGAAATTATTACAATTTCAATTGGTATGAAGCAAATAATAAACAATGTTAAAAAAAATAGTATATATATTGATATAAGTGAATTAATAAATGATATAGATATTTTATTAACTAAAATAAGAAAATTAAATAAAAACAAAATTATATTTATTGGATTTTATAATCCAACATTAAATGATAATACTGATAATATAATTAAATATTCAAACAAAAAATTAGTAAATTTGCTTAATAAACATAATGTAATATATATTGATACATATAATATTTTTAAAAATAATAATCATTTAGTATATGATTTTATACCAAATATTGATGGACATAAATTGATTAGCCAAAATATAATAAATAATTTAAAAAAATAGTAAAATAATAAAAAAAATATTGATAAAAACATAATATGTTGCTATAATATTAAAGACTTTTAAATTACTATGACAAAAGATTCTGTCATGGCGAAAGGAGATAGTGTATATGAGTAAATATCAATCTAATTACATTGATAGTGTTGCAACTTGTGCATGTGGTGCAACATTTACAACAAAATCTACAAAAGAAAAGATTCATGTTGAACAATGTTCAGAATGTCATCCATTTTATACAGGACAACATTTAAAAAATACTTCAAGAAGAGGTAAGGTTGAACAATTTAATAAAAAATATGGATTATCAGAATAATATAGGAGTAAATCCTATATTTTTTATGTTATAATATTAATTATATGAATAATATGGAATTAATAAAAATTAAGTGGGAAAAAAGAGATTATGAAGAATTTAGAAAAAAATTGTATGAATTACAAGATGAAAATTATAAAAATTTTTGTAAAAAGATAATTAAAGATGATTCTATAATTGGAATTAGAATCCCAATTTTAAGAAAAATTTCAAAAGAAATATCGAAAGGAAATTATGAAAGTTTTTTAAAAATATCAAATCCAATTTGCTATGAAGAAAAAATGTTATATGGACTAGTTATATGTAATATAGAAAAATATAGTTTAGATATTTTTAACTATATAGATGAGTATATATTGAAAATTAATAATTGGTCCTTATGTGATACTTTTTGTATTTCATTAAAAATTGTAAAAAAATATAAAACTGAATTTTTTGAATATATTTTAAAAAATATAAAAATTAATAATGATTGGATAAAACGATTTTGTTTTGTATTATTATTAAATTATTATATTGAAAAAAAATATATAAAAGTAATATTTGAATTATGTAATAAATATAATACTAATGAATACTATGTGGAAATGGCAATTGCATGGCTAATTACAGAATGTTTTATAAAAGAAGAAAAAATTACAACAAAATTTTTAAAGGAAAATAAACTAGGTTTGAATATTAATAAAAAAATTTTAAAAAAAATAAATGAATCAAATAAGATAAATAAAGAAAAATATAATTTTATAAGAAAGGAAATAATAAGATGAAAATAGGAATTGCAAGTGATCATAGAGGGTATGAAATAAAAAAAGAAATAAAAGAAAGATTAGAAAGTAAAGGTTATGAATTAATAGATTATGGAACATATTCTAATACTAGAGTAAATTACCCAGAATATGCATTTAAATTATGCAATGGAGTATTGTCAAATAATTATGATTTTGGAATAGCAATTTGTGGAACAGGTATAGGTATGAGTATAGCATGTAATAAAGTAAAAGGAATAAGATGTGCAAAAATAGATAATGAAAATGATGCGAAATATGCAAAATGTCATAATAATGCAAATATAATTGCTTTTTCAGCAAATAAAAGTGTTGATCAATTATTAAAATTAATTGAAATTTTTATAGAAAATAAATTAGACTCCAATGAAATATATCAGTTAAGAAATAATATTATAAGTGAGTATGAAAATGAATATTAAAATAATATTGTATCTAATAACAATACCTATAACATTGTGGACATTATTATCATTAAATATAGAAAATTTTTTTAAAAAAGGACATATAAATCAAATTAAAGTATTTTATATACTATTATTATTTTCAATATCATATTTAGTTGTAAACTTTTTTTATGATTTTTACATAGTAACAAAAATTTATTAAAAGAGGGATGAATATGAAGAAGATGCTGTTTTTTACGTTTATTATTATTGCAGTACCTTCTTTTTTTATTTTAAATAAATATAAAGAAGAAAATTATTTTTATGAAAAAAATAAAAACGACAAAATAGAAATTGAAGAAGAAAAAGAAGAAATTAAAGAAAAAAATATTGAAATAAAAGTTTTACAAACTAAAACAAATAAAATAATAAAATTAAATATAGAAGAATATGTAAAAGGTGTTATAGCAGGTGAGATGCCATTAACATTTAATGAAGAGGCACTTAAAGCGCAA
>CALVIA010000065.1 GCA_944329255.1 uncultured Bacilli bacterium | reverse complement strand
GGGGCTACCGGACCTACTGGACCTACTGGACCATAAAAATAAAACTATTTATAACTTTAATTAGTTATAAATAGTTTTTTATTTATAAATTAATATTATATATATATTTCTTTTAAATTATTTAATTTTTTATTTAGATGTATATATTTTTTTATATTTGAATATAAATATATTTTGTAAATTTTATCTTTTATTTGTTTACAACAATATTATATTTAAAAAACTATTACAATTTTTAATATTTTCTTCTTAAATATTTTTACCATATTTTTTTATTTTATGCATAAATTTTATTGAGGTGTTTTATGAAAAATAAATATAAAGTTGCTGTTTATGCAATTTGTAAAAATGAAGAAAAATTTGTTGATAAATGGGTAAATTCAATGAAAGAAGCAGATAATATATATGTTTTAGATACTGGTTCAACTGACAATACTTTAAATAAATTGAAAGAAAATAATGTATTTTTTTTACAAAAAGAGTTTAAAAATTTTAGATTTGATGAAGCAAGGAATATGTCTTTAGATATGGTTCCAAAAGACTATGATATATGTGTTTGTACTGATTTAGATGAAGTTTTTGAACCAGGTTGGAGATCAAATTTAGAAAATATTTGGAATGATGGTGTTACAAGATGTGCTTATAATTATAATTGGAGTTTAGATGAAAATAATAAACCCCTTGTAAATTTTTATACTGAAAAAATACATAGTAGAAATGATTATATATGGACTCACCCAGTTCATGAAATATTAACTTATATTGGAAAAGGTATTGAAAAAAAAGTAACAACAGATGAAATCACCTTAAATCATTTTCCTGATAAAAGCAAATCCAGAGGTCAATACCTTAAATTACTGGAATTATCTGTAAAAGAATGTCCGGAAGATGATAGAAATCTTCATTATCTAGGCAGGGAATACATGTATTATGGGATGTGGAATGATTCAATAGATACACTTATTAAACATTTATCTTTACCAAGTGCAACATGGGAAGACGAAAGATGTGCTTCAATGAGATTTATTTCTAGATGTTATCAAAATTTAAAAAGATTTGATGAAGCAAAAATGTGGCTTGACAAAGCTATAGCTGAAGCTCCATACTTGAGAGATCCATACGTTGAAAGAGCTTTTTTAGAATATAATTTAAAAAATTGGAACGAAGTAATAAAATTTTGCAATGATGCATTAAAAATTAAATCGCATAATAAAACATATATTAATGAAACTTTTAGTTGGGATTCTACTATTTATGATTTATTATCAATTTCTTATTATAATATTGGCAATATTGATGATGCATTAAAATATGTTGATTTAGCAATAAAAATGAATCCTAAAGAAAAAAGATTAAAAAATAATAAAGAAATTTTTATGAAAAAAAAGAATATATAATATTCTTTTAAATTGTAAATTTTTTTGCTTTTTCATATGAATCTTTTTCTTCAAATGATTTAAGATATTGCCTCAAAAAGTAAATTTTATCTAAATTATTATTAAAAATTAAATCTACAAACTCTATTGCTTGTGTTAAAAATATATTTTTATAAATAAATGTATCAACCAAAATTTCATCTTTTCTTCTTTTTACAATTTTTTCTTTATCATAATTATATTTATTGGAATATTCTATCATTTTTGTAAACAAATTTATATTATTTTGCCAAATAATTGGATTGAGTGTTCCATTGGCACATCTGAATTCTATTGTATTTCCATATTCATGAAGTCTTGCTTCTTCAGTGAATTTCATATTTGAAAAGTTTATTGTTTGATATCTATTATTACTTAATTCTATAATCATTTTTGGTGGAACTTTATCATTTTTATAAACTTTTTTTTCATAAGTTTTATAAATTCTCCAAAATTTATTTCTTGATAGGTTTGCACATAATGGAACACTTATCCTATTATATAAATATTCTCCATATGAAAACCTGTATATTATATTTTCATATGTTGACCACAATAGCAATAAATTAATAAGACTTTTTCCAGAATTTTTTAATGCATTTGCTCCAATATGTATGTGTCCTCCTGAATTTATTCCTATTTCACTATATTTTTTTAATTCTAAACATTTTTCTTCTATATCTATCCATGCATCTTCTTTATCAGTAAAAATAGGTGAAACTAATTCAATACCATTGGTTAAACTTTTATCATCACACAAATACCAATTATTTATTTTTTCTTGTTTTTTTTCATAATGTTTTTCTAAATTATATCCACATATATTATTTGATTTATAATATAAAATATTATGTTTATAAAAGTTATTTATTAAATCTTTTCTATTAATATTTTCTGTCTCAATTTCTATACCAAATGTTATATCTTTTTCTATATTTATATTTTTTCTTAATTCTAAATAATACTTTTCTAAATAATACAATAATTGCTCTAAATCATTTTTATTAAGCAAAGATATAATTGTATTTGATTTCATATCTAAAAATCTAAATATATCATAATTATTTTCTAAATTTTTATTCATAATACTTTCCCTTTTTGACTTTATATTTTAACATAAAAATATTAAAAAAAAAAGTTCTTAAATCAAAAGAACTATTTATAATTTTGTATATATTCTTTTAAACTCTCTGTAGCTTTAGCATTAAGTGACATATCACTTTTTATACCCTTTTGATAAGCAAAAAAACCCGCAGTTGCAATCATTGCAGCATTATCTGTACAATATTTTATTGATGGCATGGAAAGATTTATATTATTTTTTTTACATAAAATTTCAAATTTTTCACGAAGTCCACTATTAGCGGATACTCCTCCACAAATAGCAAGATTTTTAATATTAAATTTTTGTATTGCTTTCATTGTTTTTTTTGAAATAATTTCAACCACGTTATCCTGAAATGTTGTACATAAATTTTCTACATTTATTTCATTATTTCTCTGTTTTTCATTATGCACTAAATTAATTACAGCACTTTTTAATCCACTAAAACTAAAATTAAATGAATCATCATCTAATGGTAAAGGAAGATGATAGGTATGAGCTCCTTTATGCGCTAATTTATCTATTACAGGCCCTCCAGGATATGGAATATTCATTATTCTTGCTACTTTATCATAACACTCACCAACAGCATCATCTAATGTTCCACCTATTTTCTCAAATTCAAAGTGGTCTTTCATATAAATTAAATCTGTATGTCCACCACTTACTACTAAACATAATAAAGGGAATTGCATTTCTTTTACCAAATTATTTGCATAAATATGTCCAGCAATATGATGCACAGGAATAAGAGGTTTTTGATAAACAAATGAAAGTGTTTTTGCAATTTGAAGTCCAACAAGTAAAGATCCAATTAAACCCGGTCCATGTGTAACTGCTATTGCTGTAATATCCTTAAATGAAATATCGATATCAGAAAATAATTCTTCTAAAACCATAGTTGCACTTTCAATATGACATCTACTAGCAATTTCTGGAACTACCCCTCCATATTTCTTATGTATATCCATCTGGGATAAAATGATTGTTTTTATTTCTTCATTTCCATTTTTTATAATACTAGCACTCATTTCGTCACATGAAGACTCAATTCCTAATATATATATATCTTTCATATTATCACAACTTTCTTATCATTAAATAAGCATCTAATGTTCCATTAGAATAATATTTTTTTCTTATACTTAAAATTTTAAATCCATTATTTTTATATAATTTTATTGCTGGCTGATTATTTACTTTTACCTCTAAAGTGATATTTTCGCAGCCTTTATTTTTACATATTTCTATTATATGTTTTAATAATTTATCACCTATTTTTTTATTTCTATAAAGCAGTGATACAGCAATATCAATAACTTCTGCCCTATCATCAAATAAATCAATTAAAATAAAGCCAACAATTTCTTCATCTTCTTCATAAACAAAACATTTTGAAACTGGAGATAAATTTAATATATAGTTCGAAGATATTTCTCTACCAAGTACATTAACATAATTAAAATATTTTTCACTATATTCTTTAATCATATATATCACCTATTTTTTCCTCTGCCTCAGTTTTTTTTAAATAATTTGGAATAATTCTATGTGGTGAAATTCCACTCTTATTTTTATAATAATTAAAAATATTTTCTGGATTTAAATTAATTAACTCAGTTTTTACTCCTGTTATTTCTTCATCTGAAATATAATTTATGTTTTCAAATTTTAAAATTTTTTCTTTTAAATCATCTATTTTTATATATTGTTCTTTTAATATCTCATTATAATTTTCATCAAATAATGAAGCATATACATAACCTCTTCTTGCATCAATTAGAGGGAGATAATAAGCTTTATTATTTGATGATAAAGCAAATGCTTTTAATGTTGAAATAGGAATTATATTTATTTTACAAGCCCAAGCATAAATTTTAGCAATTGTAACACCTATACGAATTCCTGTAAATGATCCAGGCCCTATAGTAACCATTATTTTTTTTACATCAGTTGGTAAAATATTATTTTTTTTAAAAATTTTTTCTATTTCACTCATAATATATTTTGAATGTTCTATAGAATGTATTGATTTTTTTTCAATTAAAATATCATTTTTAAATATAGCTATATTTAAAAATGAAGTGCTTGTGTCAATAAAAAGAGTAATCAAAGTATTGCCTCACATATTTCCTCATATTTTGTTCCATGAGGTATAAATGTAATTGTTCTTGTATTTTCATCTTTTAATTTAAATCTAATTTCAAGCCTTTCCTCTGGTAAAAACTCTTCTATCATGTCAGCCCATTCAATTATAACAATTCCGTCTTTGTTAAAATATTCTTCTAAACCAATATTTTTAATATTACCATCTAATCTATATACATCCATATGATATAAATTCATTTCACCTCCAGTATACTCTTTTATTATATTAAAAGTTGGAGATGTAATATTTTCTTCTATTCCTAATGATTGAGCAAAACCTTTTGTAAAAACTGTTTTTCCACTTCCTAAATCTCCTATTAAACAAATAACCATATTAGGAAATTTTTCTGATTCTAAATTTTGAGCTAATTCAATTGTTTCTTCTTCACTTTTAGTTATTATTTTATAATCCATATTTATCACCATAATTATTATAATATAAAATGTGCACATAATACAATATAAATAAAAAAAATATAAAATATAGATGTAAATGTAAAAAAAAATCGATTAATATCGATTTAAATACAAAAAAAATACTGGCAATTTCCTATTTTAGCATACACTATTTTCGGCGTATAAGTGCTTAACTTCTGTGTTCGGGATGGGAACAGGTGTATCCACTTAGCCATCATCACCAGTATAAATATAGAGAAATTAATTCTCTGAAAACATGATAATAAGGTTTTTGCAACAAATTAGATAGGGTTAAATCCTCGACCTATTAGTACTAGTCCGCTCAATTTATCACTAAACTTCCACTTCTAGCCTATCAACGTTGTAGTCTTCAACGGGTCTTACTATATACATATGGGAAAATTCATCTTGAAGAAGGCTTCACACTTATATGCTTTCAGCGTTTATCCTCTCCGCACATAGCTACTCTGCACTGCCACTGGCGTGACAACAGATACACCAGAGGTGCGTCCATCCCGGTCCTCTCGTACTAAGGACAGCACTTCTCAATTTTCCTACGCCCACGACGGATAGGGACCGAACTGTCTCACGACGTTCTGAACCCAGCTCGCGTGCCAC
>CALVIA010000064.1 GCA_944329255.1 uncultured Bacilli bacterium | reverse complement strand
TCACTAAAAAAACGGCAATAAATCTGATAAAGAAAAAGATCCGTTAAAAAACGGACTTTAGTCTAAAAATTTACGATATTATATTTTAATATTTAATAATTTCATTTATTTAAATTATTTTTTTAAATAAAAAACCTGTAAAACAAAATTTTATTATGCTTTATAGGTTTATTAATTAAAATGTTATTTATTTTTTAATATTTTTTTTAAATATTGACCTGTATATGATTTATCTACTTTTGATACTTGTTCTGGAGTTCCCTTAGCAATTATTTCTCCTCCTAAATCTCCTCCTTCAGGCCCTAAATCTATTATATAATCTGCAACTTTTATCATATCTAAATTGTGTTCTATAACTATAACTGTATCTCCGTTATCGACGATTCTCTGTAAAATTTGTATAAGTTTTTTTACATCATCAGTATGCAATCCAGTTGTAGGTTCATCTAAAATAAAAATGCTTTTTCCAGTAGGTCTTTTTTGTAATTCTTTTGCTAATTTTACTCTACTTGCTTCTCCACCACTTAATGTTGGTGCACTTTGACCTAGTTTCATATATCCTAATCCAACTTCATCAAGCATATTTAATTTATTTTTTACTTTTGGTATATTTTCAAAAAAATCTTTTGCTTCTTCAACTGTCATTTCAAGTACCTGTGCAATGTTTTTGTTTTTAAATTTAATTTCTAATGTCTCTTTATTATATCTTGTTCCTTTGCATGCTTCACATGGAACATATACATCTGGTAAGAAATGCATTTCTATTTTTTTAACGCCATCTCCATAGCATGATTCACATCTTCCACCTTTAACATTAAAAGAAAATCTCCCTTTTTCATATCCTCTCATTTTTGCTTCTTTAGTATTAGCAAAAACATCTCTTATATCATCAAATACACCAGTATATGTTGCTGGATTACTTCTTGGAGTTCTTCCAATAGGATCTTGTGATACATTAACTACTTTATCAATGTTTTCAATACCAACTAATGTTTTATATTTTCCAGGTTTATCTTTGGACTTATATAAATTAGTTGTTAGAGCTTTACATAAGATTTCATTTACTAAACTACTTTTTCCACTTCCTGATACACCAGTTACACATGTAAACGTTCCAAGAGGAAATTTTACATTTATATTTTTTAAATTATTTTCTTTAGCACCCTTTATTTCTAAAAATTTTCCATTTCCTTTTCTTCGTGTTTTTGGTATATCAATTTTCATTTTTCCACTTAAATATTTTCCTGTTAAACTATTCTCATTATTCATAACTTCCTGTGGAGTTCCCTTTGCCATTACATATCCACCATGTACTCCAGATTTAGGACCTATATCTATTAAATAATCTGCTTGTAACATTGTTTCTTCATCATGTTCAACTACAATCAAGGTGTTTCCTAAATCTCTCATTTCTAATAATGAATTAATTAATTTTTGATTATCTCTTTGATGAAGTCCAATACTAGGTTCATCAAGCACATATAAAATTCCAGATAATCTTGACCCAATTTGAGTTGCAAGACGTATTCTTTGTGCTTCTCCACCACTTAGCGTTGAGGCGCTTCTATTTAGCGTCAAGTATTCTAATCCAACATTAATCAAAAAATTTAATCTATCTTTTATATCTTTGATTATTAATTTTGATATTTCTGTTTTTTCTTTTGACAATTTTAAATCCTCAAAAAAATTATATAAATCTTTAATACTTAAATTACATAATTCATAAATATTTTTATTTTTAATTTTAACATTTAATACTTCATTTTTTAATCTTGCTCCATTGCAATCTTCACAAGTAAGTTCTGTCATGTATTTTTCTAGCCATTCTCTAATAAATGTACTATTTGTTTCAAGATATCTTCTTTCTAGCATATTGCTAATTCCTTCATAATATTCTTTTTTATGAATTCTATTACCACTTCTTGTTAAAAAATCAAATTCAATGATATCTTTTGATCCATATAAAATTATGTCTAAATGTTCTTTATTTAATTTTTGAATTGGAATATCCATATTTATATCATAATATTTACAAACTGTATCCAACATTTTTTTATATATATTAACTTCATCCATATTATAAAGTGGAACTATAGCACCATCATTTAAACTAATGCTTTTATCAGGAATAATCAAATCTTCATCAATCTTTTGCTTATAACCTAAACCTTTACATGTTGGGCATGCTCCAAATGGCGAATTAAAAGAAAACATTCTTGGTTCTAATTTTGGTAATGAAAAATCACAATAGGGGCATGCTAATTGTTCACTCATTAGAATTTCTTTCTGGTTTATAATATCAATTATAACTTTTCCGTTTGAAAGTTTTGTTGATGTTTCAATTGATTCATATAATCTACTTCTTATATCTTCTTTAATTATAAGTCTATCTATTATAACATCTATGTTATCTTTTTTATTTTTTTCTAATTTTATTTCTTCACTTAAATCATATATTTGATTATTGACTCTAACTCTTACATAACCATTTTTTCTTAAATTTTCGAATAATTCTTTATGTGTTCCTTTTTCTCCTCTTACTACAGGAGACATAATCATAATTTTAGTTCCTATTTCTAATTCCAAAACTTTATTAACCATTTCCTCTATACTTTGATTACTAATTTCAATTTTATGTATAGGGCAATAAGGAGTTCCAATTCTTGCATATAAAAGTCTTAAATAGTCATATATTTCTGTTATTGTTCCTACAGTACTTCTTGGGTTATTATTTGTTGTTTTTTGATCTATACTTATACTAGGACTTAATCCCTCAATGGAATCAACATCTGGCTTTTCAAAATTTCCAAGAAATTGTCTAGCGTATGCCGATAGACTATCAACATATCGTCTTTGTCCTTCTGCATATATAGTATTAAATGCTAAACTACTTTTCCCACTTCCTGATACTCCAGTCATAACAACTAATTTATTTTTAGGAATTTCTATATCAATATTTTTTAAATTGTTTTCTCTTGCACCTTTAACTATTATTTTATCATTCATATAATCACTTCCAAATCTTTTGTATTATACCACATTTATTTAATAATTATAACAAAAAATAAATAAGTACATAACATGTACTTATTTCATTAACTCGTTTAATATATCTTCTGCATTTTCTAAAAAAATTGGAATCAACATTTTTATTATTCTTTCATCTTCTACTTCAATTAATTCTTCATTTTTTAAATAACAAAATTTAAAATTATTAGAATTTTTTTTATCTAATAAATAATAATATTCTAAAGTATCAAATTTTGCTTTACTTATCACTACATATTCATTACCATCATCTAACAATAAGGTATCTTTTATATCTATCATCTTGTTTTTCCACTTTCTTTCTCAATAACAGAATTTACATCTCTTACCTGTTCTAATTTTGCTTTTTTTGCAATAGAATTACTTAACATTTTTGATGAAACACCAATATTTCTAATATTAACTGTTCCTAGTACTGCTAATCCTATTTTTTGAGCAATATCTATTCCTTCTATCCCTAAAGATGAATATGCAACTAATGTAGCTAATGCAGTTAAACCAACTAACACTGTATTTTTTGTAATATCTCTTTCTGTTTTTTCAATTTCCCTGTTATACTTCCTAATACTTTTTATTTTATAGTTTCTTTGAGTATTTTCCATATAATACCTCCAGCTTAATTATATCATATTATTTTTTTATTTGTTTAATATTTACATTTTTTTACTATAAATCATTCTAATTTTAATTCAAACATTATATCTCTTAATTCGGTAGCTCTTTCAAAATCAAGATTTCTTGCTGCTTCCATCATTTCTTTTTCTATTTTTTCTATTAATTTTTGTTTTTCCTTTTTGCTATATATTTGTTTCTTTTCTTTTTTATTTACTTCTGCTTCATTGGTAATTAAATCTCTTATTTCTTTTTGGATTGTTTTAGGAATTATATGATTTTCTTCATTATATTTATTTTGAATTTCTCTTCTTCTTTTTGTTTCTTTTATCGCTATATCCATAGCTTCGCTTATTTTATCCGCATACATGATAACATGTCCTTTTGAATTTCTTGCACATCTTCCAATTGTTTGAATTAAGCTTCTTTCACTTCTTAAAAATCCTTGTTTATCTGCATCAAGTATTATTATGAGACTAACCTCTGGTATATCAATTCCTTCTCTTAAAAGATTTATACCCACAACTACATCATATTTACCTAATCTTAAATCTCTAATTATTTTTGTTCTTTCTAATGTTTTAATTTCATTATGAAGATAGGCAACTTTTATATCTACTTTTTTTAAATAATTTGTAAGTTCCTCTGCCATTCGTATTGTTAATGTGGTAATTAATACTCTTTCATTTTCTTTTATTCTTTTATTTATTTCACCAATAATGTCATCAATTTGCCCTTCTGTTTTTCTTACTTCTATTGTAGGATCTAATAAACCAGTTGGTCTTATTATTTGTTCAATATAATTATTATTTACTAATCCTAATTCATAGTCACCCGGAGTTGCTGATACATAAATGGCTTGATTAATTTTACTTTCAAACTCATCAAATTTAAGTGGTCTATTATCTAGTGCGCTTGGTAGTCTAAAACCATAATCAACCAATATTTGTTTTCTTGCCCTATCTCCATTAAACATTCCTCTAACTTGTGGAAGAGTTACATGAGATTCATCTACTACAAGTAAAAAATCTTTTGGAAAGAAATCAAGAAGAGTTGTTGGAGTTTCTCCTTCATCTTTTAATGCTAGATGTCTTGAATAATTTTCTACACCTCTACAAAAACCTGTTTCATTTAACATTTCTATATCATAATTTGTTCTTTCTTCAATTCTTTGTGCTTCAAGATACTTGTTATTATTTTTATAATATGACAACCTGTCACTTAGTTCTTCTTTTATTCTTTCTATGCTTATTTTTAATTTTTCTTCATCTGTAACAAAGTGAGATGCAGCAAATATTGTAATTGTTTTCTTATTTGATTTGATTGCACCAGTTAAAACATCAAATTCACTTATTCTTTCAACTATGTCATCAAATAATTCTATTCTTATTCCAGATGTTTTTTCGTTAACTGGAATCAACTCAATTACATCACCTTTTGCTCTAAAACAGCCTCTTTTTAATTCAATATCATTTCTCTCATATAACATTTCTACAAGTTTTTTTAAAATTGTATCTCTTTCTATTTTATCATTTATATTTAAAGTAATAGTGTGTTTTTTATACTCATCAACTTCTCCAATTCCATATATACATGAAACACTTGCAACAACAATTACATCTTTTCTGTTTATTAAAGATGCTGTTGCACTATGTCTTAATTCATCAATTTCATCATTAATTGATGCATCTTTTTCTATATATGTATCAGTACTTGGTACATAAGCTTCTGGCTGATAATAATCATAATAAGAAACAAAATATTCTACAGCGTTATTTGGAAATAATTCTTTAAATTCACTATATAATTGTCCTGCTAATGTTTTATTATGTGCTAAAACTAAAGTTGGTTTATTTACCTCTTTTATTACATTTGCAATTGTAAATGTTTTCCCCGTACCTGTAGCACCAAGTAAAACTTGATGTTTTTTTCCTTCATTAATCCCTTCTACTAATTTTTTTATTGCTAATGGTTGATCTCCACTAGGATTAAAGTTTGTTACAAGTTCAAACATATTACCACTTCCTAATTTTTATATTTTACCATTTTT
>CALVIA010000063.1 GCA_944329255.1 uncultured Bacilli bacterium | reverse complement strand
ATTTTTTCTCTAGAAACTAAAAAGGATCCATCTTTTTTTGTTAATTGAGCAAAAGTTTTTAAATAATCTTTTTCACCACTCTGATAAACATAAATTGTTGCTTCCGGTCCACAAAAACCGATATCAACGTCACCAGATAAAACAGCGGCAGTTACTTTATCAGCACCAGATATTAACATTAATTCTATATCGATACCTTCTTCTTCAAAAAAACCTTCACTAATAGAAACATATTGTGGTGCGTAAAAAATGCTATGTGTAACTTCTGCTACTTTTATTTTGTTATTATTATTATCTTTATTACTTGGAAATAAAACAAATAATATAACTAATATAATAACAAATAAAATTAATAAAATAATTTTATTTTTCATTTTAACTCCTTTCAAAATATTATATTCTAAATAAAAATAAATGAAACTAATGTATTATTTCTAAAAAAAAACAAATTATAATAATGTATTTTTCTAGTAAAATATGTAAAATAGATTTTGTTTTTTTTTAAATATATGTTATATTTATAAAGGATAATGGAGGATTTATGAAAGAAAAAAACAAATATGTATTAATAACAATAATATCATTAACTATTGGAATTATATCAACACTTTTTACACTTAATTCATTAGGTTTATTTGAAAGAAAAATTTTAGAAACTGATAAAGTTGTAAACCATGTAGAAATTACAGAAGCAGATACAATAAGTAAACCAATAGATAAAATATATAATTCAGTTGTTTATATAGAATCATATGCTTCAAATAAAATAATAGGTAGTGGTAGTGGTTTTGTATATAAAAAAGATGATAAATATGGGTATATATTAACAAATGAACATGTAGTAACAGATGCTGATAATATTAAAATTACTAATATTGATGGAACAGATTATGAAGCAAAGTTATTAGGAAAAGATGAATTTTCTGATATTGCAGTATTAAGAGTAGATCTAAATAATATTATGTCTGTTGCAACAATAGGTAGTAGTGAAGATTCTAAATTAGGAGATACTATATTTACGGTTGGATCTCCACTTGGAAAAACATACATGGGATCTGTAACAAAAGGGATTATATCAGGAAAAGATAGAACTGTAACATTAAGTAATCAATATGTTGTTGAAGTTTTACAAGTTGATGCGGCATTAAATCCGGGAAATAGTGGTGGACCTCTTGCAAATATCAATGGAGAAGTTATAGGAATTAATTCATTAAAATTAGTAGAAAATGAAATAGAAGGAATGGGATTTGCAATTCCAATAGAAATAGCAAAAACAATTGCAGATAAATTAGAAGAAGGAAAACAAATTGAAAGACCGGTTTTAGGAGTAACTATGTTGGATGCATCAAATACTTATCAATTATATACATATGGAATTGAACTAGATGAAAGTATACAGGAAGGTGCTGTAGTAATAGAAGTTACAAAAGATACTCCTGCATATGAAGCAGGATTAAAAAAAGGAGATGTAATACTTGCAATAAATGATGTTAATGTAAGTAATACAGCATATTTAAGAAGTGAATTATATAAATATTCGGTTGGAGATACTATTACAATAAAATATTACAGAGATAATAATATAAAAACAGTAAAAGTAAAATTAGATGTAAGATTAGAAAATAGTTAAAATATATTTAACTATTTTTTATTTAATATGTTAAAATAAAAGAGGAAAAAAGAAAGATAAATAAAATATAAAATATATAGGAGTAAACATGAATTTAGATACATTAAATGAAATACAAAAAGAAGCTGTTATTACGACAGATGGACCAATATTAATATTAGCTGGTCCAGGTAGCGGAAAAACAAGAGTAATAACATATAAAATAGCATATTTATTGGAAAATAAAAAAGCAAAGCCATGGGAAATATTAGCAATTACATTTACTAACAAGGCTGCAAAGGAAATGAAAGTTAGATTAGAAAAGCTTATAAGTGAAGATATAAGAAGTATGCAAATATCAACTTTTCATTCATTTGGTTTAAAAATAATAAAAGAAAATTATGATTTTTTTAATTTAAATAGTTCATTTACAATATTAGATGAAACAGATTCTATTTCAGTTATAAAAAAAATAATAAAAGATATGAATTTAGACGATAAAATATATAATGCTAAAAGTATAAAACACAAAATAAGCAGTGCAAAAAATGAATTAATGGATTCAAAAACATATTCTATTTATGCAAA
Source organism: uncultured Bacilli bacterium (assembly GCA_944329255.1). Taxonomy (GTDB): domain Bacteria; phylum Bacillota_I; class Bacilli_A; order RF39; family UBA660; genus CAG-1193. Next base: position 3,529 of record CALVIA010000063.1, on the reverse strand, counting down.
AAGTGATATTGAAAAAAATATAGTTAAAATATATGAAAAATACGAAGAAAAATTGATTAGAAATAGTTCAGTTGATTTTGATGATTTATTGATGTTACCAATTAAATTATTTAAAAAAGATAAAAAAGCATTAGAGCATTATCAAAGTAAATACAAATATATATTTATAGATGAATATCAAGATACAAATGAAGCACAATATAAATTATCAAGAATGATAAGTGCAAAATATAATAATATTTGTGTAGTTGGAGATGAATCACAAAGCATATATTCATGGAGAGGAGCTAATTTTAAAAATATTTTAAATTTTGAAAAAGATTATGAAAATGCAAAAACAATTTTACTTGAACAAAATTATAGATCAACAAAAAGAATAATTGAAGCTGCTAATAGTGTTATAAAAAATAATAAAGAAAAAAAAGATAAGCATTTATGGACTGACAATAATGAAGGTTCAAAAATAAAATACATGAGATGCTATGATGAAAAAGATGAAATATTAAATATAATAAATGAGATAAAATATTATAAAACTCAGGGTATATCATATAAAGAAATGGTAGTATTATATAGAACTAATGCACAATCACAGTCTATAGAAAGAGGTTTCATTGAAAATACTATACCATATAAGGTAGTTGGATCATATGCATATTTTAATAGAAAAGAAATTAAAGATTTAGTATCATATTTAAGACTTATTAATAACAATGATGATGATGTATCACTATTAAGAGCAATTAATGCACCAAAAAGAGGAATTGGAAATAAAACAATTGAAAAATTAGAACAAAATGCAAATGAAAAAAATATAAGTATATTTGATGCTATTGAAAGTGGTAAAGAATTACAATTTAAAAATTTAATACTTGATATAAATGAAAAAATGAAAGATAAATCATTTGTTGATTTAATAGAATTAGTATTAGATAAATCTGGATTAAGAGAAGAATATGAATTAGAAAAAACAATTGAAAATGAGGCAAAATTAGAAAACCTAGAAGAATTTAAATCAATTGCAAAAAACTTTGAAGATTATAATCCTGGAGCAACTTTAGAAGAATTTTTAATCGAAATATCATTAATAAGTGATGTAAAAGAAACCAAAGATAATGATGAAGTAGTTACATTAATGACAATGCATGCAGTAAAAGGATTAGAATTTGATATAGTATTTGTTACTGGTTTAGAAGAAGGATTATTTCCACATTCTAATTCAATGTACGATGAAAAAGAATTAGAAGAAGAAAGAAGAATATTTTATGTAGCAATAACAAGAGCCAAAAAGGTATTATACCTAACAAATGCAAGAAGTAGGGTTTTATTTGGTAAAATACAAATAAATATGCCAAGTAGGTTTATAGATGAAATTAATGAAGAAGATATTGAAAAATTATTTGAAGAAAATAAAAATACTAAAGAGATAAAAATAAATAAAAAAGATAATTTTAATGATACTGATTTAGAAATAAAAGCAGGTGATCATGTAGAACATAATGCATATAAAGAAGGAATTGTAATAAGCGTTGATAGAGGAGTTGCTACAATAGCATTTAAAAATGGTATAGGAATAAAGAAAATATTAACAACTTATAAAGGATTAAAAAAAATATAGGAGGAAATATGAATAAAACATTATTAATATTAGCAGCTGGAATGGGAAGCAGATTTGGAGGACTTAAACAGTTAGAACCATTTGGACCAAATAAAGAATTTATAATTGATTATTCAGTATATGATGCGATAAGAACAGGATTTAACAAAATAGTTTTTATAATTAAGGAAGAAAATTATAATATTTTTAGAGAAACAATAGGAAAAAGAATTGAAGATAAAATTAAGGTTGAATATGTGTTTCAAAAATTAGATAACTTACCAAAAGGATATAATGTACCTGATAATAGGGTAAAACCATGGGGAACTGCACATGCAATATTATCTGCAAAAAATGTAATTAATGAGCCATTTGCAATAATTAATTCAGACGATTTTTATGGATATGATGCTTTTAAAACAGTAAGTGAATTTCTAGATAAAATGAATAAAACAGGTAAAGAACATTTTGGATTAGTTGGGTATAAAGTAATTAACACCCTTACAGAAAATGGATCTGTTAAAAGAGGAGTTTGCGAAATAAAAGAAGAAAAACTTGTAAATATAATTGAATGCTCAATAGAAAAAAAGGTTGATGAGATAATCGCATCACCACTTAATGGTGAAAAAGAATTTATAATAAATGATGATACTAGAGTATCTATGAATATGTTAGCATTTTCTCCATCAATATTTAATTATATAGAAAGCAATTTTGAACAATTTTTAATTAATAATAAAAATGATTTAGAAAAATGTGAATACTTAATACCTGATGTTTTAAAGAAAGGAATACAAGAAAATTATTGTGATGTAAAAGTTTTAAATACTACATCAAAGTGGGCAGGTGTAACATACAAAGAAGATAAAGAAAATGTTGTAAATTATATAAATGAATTAATAAATAAAAAAGAATATAAAGCAAATCTATGGGAGTAATTTATTACTTCCTTTTTGTTTGACAAAAAATATATATTAAGTATAATACAAGTGGTTTAAAAGGTGATTGTATGAGTGATTTTACATTTTTAGGTGTTGAACAGGTATTTGGTGATAAACAATTAGAAATACTAAAAAGATATGGGACAAAAGCAGCTATAAGTGATTATGCTATTTTATTAGGCGCGAGAGTATCTCAAAATTATCATACTAGTGAAGGAAATACTTTAAAAGATAGAGCTGCTTGGTGGTGGACAAAATCAACTGGTGAAAATAAGTACGCGCGCGTTGTTAATGACTGTGGTGATAGAGATTGGTACTGGGTTTGTAGGCGTATTAGTAGTGCTCGTCCAGCAATACCTTACTCTTCAATCCAATCAATCTCCACAAATAAAGCAAAAAATTCAATGGGAATACTAGAAATAGAATATGGCGAATATCCACAAACAATTATTGATGAAAATTATTCTACTGAATTGGAAAGAGAATATAATAATAAAATTTTAAAAACTACAGGAAAAACATATACATCGGATTCAGTTAGTTATCAAGATTGTGATATTTCTTTTCAAGAAAGAAAACATATAGAATATGAATATAACGGAAATAAATATATAAGGTTTGTTGCTGATTTAAACTGTGATGGTGAAGTTTTGTCTGATGGTAGAAAAATAGAAAAAGGATATATATATTGGGTTAGAGTTGAACCAATAACATGGTTAGTAGATGAAAAAGAGGATATTGCACTTTCAAAAAGATTAATTTTTTCTGGAATACAATTTTACAAAGAAAATGATTATAACGGAGATTTTGATAAAACAGACATTAAACAATTTATGGATAAGTATTTTTCAAAAGATATAATTCCAAGTGTTTTAAAAGAAATAAAAAATGATGAAACAAATAGAAATCCATACAAATTTGATTTTGAAGAAGTAAGTGAAGAAGAAATAATAAAAGGAGCAATAGAAAGTAATATATCAGTATTTTTGCA
>CALVIA010000062.1 GCA_944329255.1 uncultured Bacilli bacterium | reverse complement strand
GTCATATAAAAGAAGATATTATGGAACTTTCTGATGAAATTTATGAGTTTAATGAAGGAAAATTAAAGAAAAAAAATGACAAAAAAAATTAAATTTTATTTTAAAGATATAAAGAAATTATTAAGTACCGATATATATAAGGGTTTATTTCTTTTCATTTTCCTAACTTCTATTGTAGTTAATTATAGTATGCCAAGCGATCTAACATTTGAAAATGCTATATTATATTCTTTTGGTTCTCCCTTATTTCAACTTTTAGTAATGATTGTACTATATATTTCTTCTTTGAATACTTTAAAAATATTTGATACTAAATTTAGTATAATATTAAGATATAAAAATAAAAAACAATATTTAAGTAATCTATTAACATATATAACATTAATTAATTTGGTTTTGTATATTTTTTCAATTTTATCTATGCTTATTGTTTTGATGGTTGCTTTTTTAGGAAGAATATCTTTTACTCAATTTCCATATTATCAAATGCCATTTTTTGTATACAATATTTTTTCAGTTTTCAAATATTTTATCATTATTAATCTTTTGTGTATCATATGTATTTTATTACATAAATCATTAAATAAAGTTTTTGGAATAGTTTCTTTTGCTTTAATTTTAATATTAAAAGAAGGATATCCTTATTCAATTGACGTGATAACTAATTTTAAACAAGTAAAATTATTTTTTGGTTATTATTTATATCCTTTTCAATATTCTAATTTTTCACTTGAAGTTTGTGCAATGTTTTTACAAATTATAATTTTATTAATTATTTGTAATATTATATTTTTCTTTATGAATAAATATAATAAAATCAATTTATCGGAGTAGTTTATTATGAAATATTTGTTTATTAAAAATTTATATTTATTAAAAGATAATTTATTTAGGTATTATGTTTTGTACTTTATATTTTTGTCAATTTCACTTTTTTTAGATAGATCTTCATTTATATATTTTAGTAATAGTGATATATTTGATGCTTTAGGATTGGGAGGTATAAGCAACAACTATCCAATATATATATTACTTAAAGTAATGAGTATTTCAGTTATAATTCATTTAACATTAAAAATTTTATTTTTGGACATTTTTAGTAATATAAAAAATATTATTTTAAGAATGAAGTCAAGTAAAATATTATTACTAAATTATTTTAATTGTATATTTTTTGTTATCTTATTAAGAATTATTGCTAATATTTTATTTAATATTATTTTGACTTTATTTAACAATGATGTATCACTATTATTTAGATTAAATATTTTATTTAAAGATATATCTTTTCATATAATTATAATTAATTTATTATTTTTGGGATTATATTTCATAAGTTTTAATTCTATTTTTAAATATATATTTATTTTAATTGTTTTTGGATTTATATTTTTATCTGTTAAATCATTAAATGATTTAAGTGTATTATTTTTATTATTGTTATTTTTATTAACATTTATAATAATTGTTTTTATGATTTGTAAAAATAATCTTTTTAGAAAAATTATATCAATTGAAGAAAAAATGTAAATTGTTAAATTCATATGAACATGATTTTTTTAAATTAATATAATATAAATGTGATATAAAATGTTTTTTAAGTTAATTAATAATAAAAAAAATTATGGTGTAATAGCGGGAAGTTTTGGGATGTTTACTAATTTTTTATTAGGTGTTGTTAAATTTGTAGTGGGATATTTTTGTAATAGTATAAGCGTAATGGTTGACGCTTACAATAATATTTCTGATTGTGTGTCTTCTTTATTAGCTATTATTGGATTTAAACTTTCTTTAAAAAAACCTGATTTATTGCACCCTTTTGGTTATGGTAGATATGAGTATTTATCTTCTTTTGTTATTTCTATTTTTATGCTTATTATGGGAATGACATTTTGCAAAGAATCAATATTAAAAATATTTAATGTTGAAAGTATTAATATAAATATTTATGTATTTTATATTTTATTTTTTAGTATATTTGTAAAATTTTTACAATTTATATTGTATTTTAGTTTTTATAAAAAAATAAAGTCAAATACTTTAAAAATATCTGCTATGGATGCTAGAAATGATATTATTTGCACATTTATTATTTTAATATCTATGTCTATTTATAAGTTATTTGGCTTAAATATAGATGGATATTTGGGTTTAGTTGTGTCATTATTTGTTATTTTTAGTAGTATTAAGATGATTATAGAGGTGACGGATCAAATTATTGGTTGTACTGATTTTAGAAAAGTAGAATTTATAAAAAATATTTTATTATCGTATGAAATTGTTAGTGATTGTAGTAATGTTTTTATTCATAATTATGGAATAAATTGTAATTTTGTTAATGTAAGTTTAAAAATAAATATGAAAGAAGATATAAAAAAAATATTAATTTTATTAAATAATATTAAAAATGATTTTAAAAATAAATATAATTTAAATATTATTATAGAAATTGAAAATAATGCATAAATTATTAACATTTATGTATTATTTTTTTTTTAGTACTCATAATAATTTTGAGGTGAAATATGACAAATAAGGAATATAGTAATTTGGTTAAAAAGCATACCCCTAAGGTTAATCATATAAAGAGTATGTCTTTAGCTTTTTTTGTAGGTGGTTTTATTGGATTAGCTGGACAATTTTTAATTGATTTTTATGTAAAAATATTAAATGTAAGTATTAGTAATGCAAGTACTTATATGATTGTTACTTTAATTTTTATTTCAAGTCTTTTTACTGCATTAGGTTTTTTTGATAAAATAATAGAAAAAGTAAGGTGTGGAATAATTATTCCTATAACTGGATTTGCTCATGCTATGACAAGTGCTGCTTTAGAATATAGAAAAGAAGGATTTGTACTAGGACTAGGATCTAATATTTTTAAATTAACTGGAAGTGTCATTTTATATGGAGTTATATCAGCATATATATTTGGACTAATAAGGCTTTTTGTGATAGGTGCATAATGACTATAAAGTATGATAATGTTTATGTAGAAGGTACAAGTACTGTTGCTGGTATAATGGAAAGTGAGGGTCCAATATCAAAGTATTTTGATAAAACATATGATGATTATTATATGGGTGAAAAGTCATTTGAGCAAGGTGAAATAAAAATGATATGTGATTCAGTTAATATTTTGCTTAAAAAATGTAATTTAGCTAAAGAAGACATCGATTTATTTATTTCTGGAGATTTAATTAATCAGATAACTCCATCTAGTTATGCTGCAAATAAGCTTCAGATAAATTATTTAGGAGTATATGGGGCATGTTCTACGAGTGTTTTATCTATTGCTGTTGCTTCTTCTTTTTTACAAAATAAAAATATAAATAGATGCATTTGTAATGTTAGTGCAAATAATAGTGCTGCTGAAAGACAGTATAGAAATCCTACTGAATATGGAACTCCTAAACCAGATACATCAACGTTTACTGCAACTGGATCTGCTAGCATATTATTATCTAACAATAAAAGCAATTTAAAAATTGAAAGTGTAACAATAGGTAAAGTAATGGATTATGGTGTTAAGGATGTTTATAATATGGGTGCTGCTATGGCTCCTAGTGCATCTTATACTATAAATAAACATTTAAAAGATTTAAAAAGAAGTATTGATTATTATGATCTTGTTTTAACAGGTGATTTAGGGAAATATGGTAAAGAAATTCTTAAAGATTTATTATATGAAGAACATAAAATAAAGTTAAAAAATTATGAAGATTGCGGATGTTTATTATATGATTTAAATAAACAAGATGTAAAGGCTGGTGCTAGTGGACCTACATCTAGTGCACTTGTAACGTATAGCTATATATTTGATGAAATGAAAAAAGGTAAATATAAAAGAATTTTATTAGTAGCAACAGGTGCATTAATGTCACCAGTAATGATGAATCAAAAATTAACCATTCCTTCTATTAGTCATGCTGTTAGTGTGGAGGTTTTATGATATATTTTAATTCATTTGTTTTTTGTGGTTTTGTTTGTTTAATTGGACAACTTATTTTGGATAATACTAAATTAACTCCTGGGCATGTTACCACTTTATTTGTAATTTTGGGTGCATTTTTAGATTCATTTGGAATATATGATTTGATTATAGATATTTTTGGAGGAGGAGCATTAGTACCAATTACAAGTTTTGGTCATTCTTTAGTGCATGGTGCATTGTTATCTGGAATAAATAGTGGAGTTATGGGACTTGTAGTCGGCATGTTTTCTCTTACATCTGCAGGTATTATTTCTGCAATTATAATTGCATTTTTCTTTTCATTAATATTTGAACCTAAAAACTAATAAAAATAATGTAAACACTAGATTATTTAATTGACATTTTATTACAAAAAAGTTATTATTAAAGCATAATAAAGGAGTGATAAAATGTTCAACGATGATTTTAGTGACAATGACTATTTACCAAAGAAAAAAGGTGGAGCCAGTTTTGTAATATTGTTTTTACTAATTATTTTTTTATTAGCGGGTATTGTTTTAGGTTTTATTTATGTTAATAAATCTGAGGTAATATTTCAAATGACACTTAATAATGTATTTGATTTGATTGAAAAAGACGATTTATTTGATTCTAATAATATTTCATTAAATGGGAATGCTTCTTTAGAAATAAATGGAGATGAGATTAACGAAGAAATATCAAATATAATTAATGATATAAGTTTAAAGTTAAATATTTCTACTGATTTAAAAAATAATTTATTCTCAGCATCTCTTGGTGCAATTTATCAAGAGGGTAACTTGTTTGATTTAAAAGCTTATTATGAAAATAACTCTTTATATTTAAATTTGGGAGATTTATATGATAAAAATTTAAAAATTGAGTCAGAGGAAGATTTAAGTAATATATCAATAACTGATTATAAAATTATGTATGAAGAAATAAAAACGGCATTAATTAAGTCTTTAAATTATGGATATTATACTAAATCAACTGAGGAATTAAAATATAAAAATAAAAATATATTAGTAAATAGAATTTTATTAACTATTGATGAAAATTCATCTATTGAGATGAATGATTCTATAATGAATTATTTAAAAGAAAGTGAAAAATTTATAAATGTTTATTCAAAAGTAATAGAAAAAGATGAAATAGAAACTTTTCAAGAATTAGAAAAAATGCAAAAAGAATTTAAATTTGATGGCATTATTGAAATAGTTCTTTATTCTAAGCTTTTAACAAATGAGCTAATGAAAATTGAATATAATAATATAGATGATAATAGTAATATAATTTTTAATAAAACAAATGATAATACTTATGAAATTGTTAGTAATCAAAACAATGTAGAAACTAAAAGTAATATAAAAATAGATAAAAATGTAATAGAAGTTGTTAGTACATCTGATGAAGTTACATCTAATATAAAATATGATTTAGTTAAAAAAAGTTGTGAATCAACAAGTTCATATAAAATGGGAAATACTACAATTAATTTAAATCTAGATTTTATATATAGTACAGATTCATCAGTTGAAAAAATAGATACTGAAAATTCAATTATGATAGATGAATTTGGAGAAGAAGATAATATGATAATTCAGGAAAATATTTTAAAAAATGAAACATTGATGAAATTAATAGAAAATATTATGGAAGCTCTTATGAATAATAATGAAAATGGAACTTTGTTATAAGTTTCATTTTTTATTTATATTATGTTCTATTTTTTATCTATATTATGTGACTTTTTAGCGAAAATGTTACATGCTTGATTAATTAATTCCAAGCGAAAATGTTACGTATAGAAATTGAAA
>CALVIA010000061.1 GCA_944329255.1 uncultured Bacilli bacterium | reverse complement strand
TTAAATTTAATATCAATATAAAGAAATAGTTGTTTCTATTTCTTTTTTGTTTTATAATATAAGAACATTGGAGTGATATTATGACAAATGAACAATTAGCGGATTTAATATTTCCGAATATAACAAAAACTATAGAAGATTATGAAAAAATTTATCCAAAAAGGGATTTAAAAGAAGGAGCAATTGTAACAAGATATGCTCCTAGTCCAACAGGATTCGTCCATATAGGTGCATTACTTGCAAGTTTTACTGGATCTATTTTTGCTAAACAAACAAATGGGGTATTTTATTTAAGAATTGAAGATACAGATACAAAAAGGACCGTAGAAAATGGGATATCTAAAATAATAGATGGTTTAAATGAATTTGGAGTTACATTTGATGAAGGACCTATAAATGAAACTGAAACAATAGGAAACTATGGCCCATATATTCAGAGTGAAAGAAAAGAAATTTATCAAGCTTTTGTAAAACATTTAATTAAACAGGGTAAAGCTTATCCATGCTTTTGTAGTCAAGAAGAAATTAATAACATAAGAAAGGAACAAGAATTAAACAAAGCAAGAATTGGGTACTATGGGAATTATGCAAAATGCAGAAATTTAAGTAATGATGAAGTAGCAAGAAGAATAAAAAACAATGAACCATATATTATAAGATTAAGATCAAATGGTGATTATAATAAAAAAATTATATGTCACGATGAAATAAGAGGAGATATAGTTTTTCCTGAAAATGATTTAGATATTGTTATTAATAAAGCTGATGGACTTCCTACATATCATTTTGCACATTTAGTGGATGATTATTTAATGAGAACGACACATATAATAAGATCTGATGAATGGATATCTTCATTACCGCTTCACTATCAATTATTTCAAATGTTTGGTTTTAAAGTTCCAAAATACGCACATATAGCACCTCTTGCAAAAATAGATGAACAAACAAATGGAATGAGAAAATTAAGTAAAAGAAAAGATCCTGAATGTGCAATGAGTTTTTATCATGAATTAGGAATTCCGTATGAGGCAGTTAGAATATATCTTGCAACTATAACAAGTAGTGGATTTGAAGAATGGTATTTGCAAAATCCTTGTAATAAAATTGAAGACTATAAATTTCAATTTAAGAAAATAGGAAAAAGCCCAGCATTATTTGATGTTGAAAAACTAAAAAATATTTCTAGAAATTATATTAGTAGATTAAAAGCAAACGATTTATATGAAAATATTTCATTATATTTAAAACAATATGATAAAGAATTTTATGAAATATTTACAAAAAATAAAGATTATTCAACTAATATTTTAAACATAGAAAGAGAACAAAAAAAACCTAGAAAAGATATTGGATGTTATAAAGATGTGAAAAACGAAATTTGGTATATGTATGATGAACTATTTATAGATTTAAATTATAAATGGCAAAAAATAAATGATATAAGTGAAATAAAATTAATTTTAAAGAATTATATAGATAATTATTACAACGAATCAGATGATAAGGATACATGGTTTAATAAAATGAAACAACTAACAAATAATTTAGGTTATTGTAGCGATATGAAAGAATATAAATTAAATCCAACTAAATATAAAGGTAGTATTGCCGATATAAGTATGGTATTAAGGGTAGCACTTACAACAAAAGATATGACACCTGATTTATATGAAATAATGAAGATATTGGGAAAAAATAAAATAATTGAAAGATTTAATAAAATATAAGGAGAAAAAATGAGAAATTGTGGAAATTGTAATTGGAGCATATCAAAAGAACTTGAAGAAGAGTTAAGAAATGAATATATAGGTGAAAATTATGATGAGGATTCTAATACATTAAAAGCAGGGGATTGTTGTTTAGCAAAAGAAAAAAATAAATATTTTTATTGTAATTCTCATGATTTTGAAAAAAATAGTAATATTTATCATTTATATGAAAATTCATTAAATATTAAAGAAATTATGTCAATTGATATTTTTGACAGTATTTACGATACATGGATTTCATTAAAAGAAGATTTAAATATAAGTTACGATAAATTGTTTAGTTATATTTTTAAAACAATTTATGGAGGAGAAATTAGAAAAACTTGTAATAATAATTATTATAATTATTGTAATAAAAAAAATTATGGAATATCAAAAAATTTTGAATATGATTTTTTAGATGAAAAAATTAATGAATATGATTTTATAGAACATAATGATAAGAAAAAAATAATTGATAAATTTAAAGAAAATTTAATTTTTAGTACAGAACAAAGAATAGAAAATTCTGATGTAATACTTAATAATATGGATTTTTTAAAAAAATTATTTACATTTAGTGATATAGAAATAGAAGATTATGAAAGTGATGGTATAGTAGAAAAAGTAACATTTTCACTTGAAATGACAACAACAGGTAATATTTTTTGTTATTCACATAATTTATTAACAGATAAGTATGATTATATAATTTCTCCATGTATGTTTACTTTAAATGGTGATTATATTGGCTTTGATAAGGAATTTAATAAGGAGTTTTTAAAAGGAATTTTCGAATTAGGAAGGGATTTAAAGCAAGAAATAAAAGTTTTAAGGAAAATATAAAATGGAAAAAATAGTAAAAAAATTAATTGACTTAAATAAAACTATAAGTACAATGGAATCATGTACCGGTGGTCTTATTGCAAATGAAATAACTAATATAGAAAATTCAAGTAGTATTTTTAAATTTGGTGCAGTTACATATTCTAATGAGTATAAAATAAAAATGGGTGTTGATAAAGAAATAATTGATAAATATACTGTTTACAGTAAAGAAACTGCAGATGAAATGAGTAAAAAAATATCTAATTATACAAATTCTAATTATGGAATTGGAATTACAGGTAAATTAAATAAAAGTGATCCAAATAATATTACAGAAATTGATAATATTGTGTATATTAGTATTTATAATAAAGATGAAAATAAATTTTATAATGAAGAACTTTATGTAAATAAGGAAAATAGATCTGAAAATAAAGCATTAATAAAAGAAATAATTATTAAAATGCTAAATAAAATATTATAGGTGAAGAAATATGAAATTATATAATACGTTAAGTAAAAAAATAGAAGAATTTGTTCCACATGAAAAAAATGAAGTAAAAATGTATACATGTGGTCCTACTGTATATCATTATGCACACATTGGTAATTTACGAACATATATATTTGAAGATATATTAGAAAAATCATTAAACTATCTTGGATACAATGTAAAAAGAGTTATGAATATTACTGATGTAGGACACTTACAAAGTGATTCAGATACAGGTGAAGATAAAATGCTTTTGGGAGCCAAAAGGGAAAATAAAACTGTTTATGAAATAGCAGATTTTTATACAAATGAATTTTTTAGTGATATAAAAAAATTAAATATAAAAAAACCGGAGATAATTTCAAAAGCATCAGAAAATATAGAAGAATATATAAAAATAATTCAAAAATTATTAGATAATAATTTTGCTTATAAATCAGGAAATAATATTTATTTTGATATATCAAAAGCAAAAGATTATTATAAATTATCAGGTAAAAATGAAGAAGATTTAATAATTGGAGCAAGAGAAGATGTTACTCACGATGAATTTAAAAGAAATCCGTTTGATTTTGCATTGTGGTTTACGAAATCAAAATTTGAAAATCAAGAAATGAAATGGAATTCACCATTTGGTGTAGGATATCCAGGATGGCACATAGAATGTTCTGGTATAGCTATTAAATATTTAGGGGAATATTTAGATATTCATTGTGGGGGAATAGATAATATTTTTCCACATCATTCAAACGAAATAGCTCAAAGCGAAGCCTATTTAGGACATAAATGGTGTAATTTTTGGATTCATGGTGAACATTTAAATGATAAAAGTGGAAAAATGAGCAAAAGTAATGGAGAATTTTTGACTATTTCATTACTAGAAAAAAAAGGATATAATCCTTTAAGTTATCGCTTTATGTGTTTGCAATCACATTACAGAAATCAGTTGGTTTTTAGTTATGATTCACTAAATTTAGCCTCAATATCATATGATAAACTAAAAAATAAAATTAAATCTTTAAAAACTAATGAAGATTTGCTTAATAAAGAATTAGTAGAAAAATATATACAAAATTTTAAAGAAACTTTAATGGATGATTTAAATACTTCAAATGCATTAACAGTTTTATTTGAAGTTATAAAAAATCCAAATTTAAATGATTATTCAAAATTGTATTTAGTAAATAATTTTGATAAAGTTTTATCTTTAGATTTAATAAATGAAGAAAAAAGTATTGATAAAGATTTATTAAACAAAATAAATATGCTAATTGAAAAAAGAAATGTTGCAAAAAAAGAAAAAAATTATGAATTAGCTGATAAAATAAGGGAAGAATTGTTAAAAATGAATGTTTCGATAAAAGATACAAGAGAAGGGACAATTTTTGAAATTATATAGGAGGAAATATGAATTTAATGTTAATTTTAATTCCAACAGCACTGATTTTGCTATCTCAATTTTATGTTAATCATACATACAAAAAATATAGTATGGTTGATATAAAAAGCAAATATTCAGGGAAAGATGTTACACAAAAAATATTAGAAAAAAATAATATAAAAAATGTCAAAATAAAAAAAATAAGTGGAGCTTTAACAGACCATTTTAATCCAAAAACAGGTGAAATAAATTTGTCAGAGGATATATATAATGATTCAAGTGTTGCAAGTGTTGCTGTTGCTGCACATGAATGTGGACATGTTATACAACATAAAGAAAAATACTTCTTTATAATATTAAGAAGTATGTTAGTACCAATAGTTAATATATCTTCAAAACTAGGTTATATAATCCTTATCATTGGATTTTTATCTTCTGTATTAGATTTAGCATTAATTGGTTTAATACTAATGTGTTTTGCATTATTATTTCAATTAGTTACATTACCAACAGAATTTAATGCTTCAAAAAGAGCAATTGACGAATTATTAAGTTTAAATATTATAACAAATCAAGAAAAGCCAATGGTAAAAAAAATGTTATTATCAGCAGCTCTTACATATGTGGCATCTTTCTTTGCTAATATATTAGAGATGTTGAGATTATTTCTTGCAATAAGAAATAATGATTAGTTAAAGTATTTTATCAATGATACCATAAGAAAGTGCTTCATCACTTGACATGAAGTAATCTCTCTCGGTATCTTTTTCTATTTTTTTAATATTTTTTCCAGTATTAATTGCTAAAATTTTATTTATTTTATTTCTAATTTTTAGTATTCTTTCAGCAGCAATTTTAATTTCCGTTGCTTGTCCACTTGCACCACCTAATGGTTGATGTATCATTATTTCACTATTTTTTAATGAATATCTTTTTCCAAATTTTCCACTTGATAGAAGAAATGCCCCCATTGACGCAGCCATTCCTATACATATTGTAGACACATCACTTTTAATATAGTTAATTGTATCGTAAATTGCCATTCCGGATGTAATACTTCCACCAGGAGAATTAATATAAAGACATATATCATCTTGATTTAAAGAATCTAAATATAATAGTTGTGCAACAATTATATTAGATAAATTATCATCAATTTCACCGCATAACATAATAATTCTGTCTTCTAAAAGTCTAGAATACAAATCATAAGCTCTTTCACCATTATATTTTTTTTCTATAACAGTTGGAATTAAATTCATATATATCACCTATATATATATTAAACATAAAATACAAAAAATATTCACAAATTAAGTCGACAAAAGATTTACATATTAAAATAAAAGT
>CALVIA010000060.1 GCA_944329255.1 uncultured Bacilli bacterium | reverse complement strand
CAAATTGCTTAAGAAGATATTATATACATTTTTAAAACTAACTGCACATTAATTGTGCACTTTCAAAAAAAATCTACGTTTTTGAAATTTTATCAATAATATTTCTTGTTTGCTTGTTTTATGAAATCATTTATTATATAATTCTAACAGGAACATTTGATGTGAGTGTCGTCCTCCAATCTTGAGAAAGAAAGGAGGGATAGAAATGAAGAAAAGAACTTTTATAATAAAAGTCCTTCGTCTTATTGCTATCATTTTATTACTCCTTACCTTATTGGTAATAGCAATAAAAATATGACACTCTTTCATCTCTGATTGAGTGTCAATCCTAATTTTATTAGAGGCGACATTCACTTTCGGAATCGAATGTTCCTCTTTTTTATTTTATTCAAGTTTCCTTGACATATTCATAATAACACAAAAAAGAACTTTTGGCAAGTCCTCTATATATAACTTGTAAGTTCGAGTAATTATCAATCTGGTGCGAGAGATGGGAATCGAACCCACACGGCAAAGCCAAAGGTGTTTGAGACCTTCGCGTCTACCTATTCCGCCACTCTCGCGCTTTTTAATTATATCACATTTTTACTATTTTTAACAATATTTTTATACTTTAAAATTTCAATTATTATTATTAATATTGGTATAGAAAATATTATTCCATAAAAACCAAATAGATAACCACCCAAAATTATTGATGTAATAGATAGTGTTTGTGATATTTTATTTGTATTTTTATATATTTTTGGAGTAATTATGTAAGCATCTATATTTGGGAAAACTATAGATATTATTGCAGTTAAAATTAATAATTTAGTACTTATAACTGATGCTGTTAATATTGCTATAGTATTTGAAATAATAGTTCCTATAATTGGTATAAATGTATTTAATGAATTTAAAAGACCTAATAATATATAATTTGGATGATCAATTAATTTAAATAAAATAGTATATTCAATAAACTGAATTATTAATATTTTTATATTTGCAATTATATAATTATTTAATGATTTGTTAATATTAAATATTAAATTTATTATTTTTTTATTTGATATAATATTTTTAAAATTATCTATATTAAATAAAATACAAATAGATAGTATAGCTATTATAATACTTTCACTAATAAAATTTATTATGTTTTTTATAATAAATATACTATTATTAATAAAATAATTTATTATTTTATTAATATAAGTATCAATATTAATATTTAAATTATATTTAATATTTATTGTATTTATAAATTTAACAATATTATTTAAAAGATCAATTATATTATTAATTAAATTACTATTAGGAATAATTAAATATAGTATAAACAATAATATTGTAATAATAACACCATATATAAATATAATTCCTAATATTTTATTATTTGCTTTTTTATATATTGGATAAATTATAAATGCTAATGAAAAAGATAAAAATATAATTATAAGTAAATCTAATATTTTACTTAAAAAATTAATTTTATATAATAAGTATATAATAAAAACAAAGAAGGATAAGTTAATCAGTTTGTAATTAAATCCCTCTTTGTTTTTCATTTATCTCACCTTGCTATCAATAATTATGGTAACTGGTCCATCATTGTTTATATTAACTTTCATATCTGCACCAAATATGCCTGTTTCTACATTAATATTTTCTTTTTTTAATTCATTATTAAATAAATCATATAATTTTATTGCTTCTTCTTTATTTAATGAATTTGAATAACTTGGCCTATTACCTTTTTTTGTATCAGCATAAAGTGTAAATTGTGAAATTGATAAAATACTTCCATTAATATCTTTTAAAGATAAATTCATAATTTTATTTTCATCATCAAATATTCTCAAATTTATTATTTTTTTTATCATATATTTTATATCTTCTATAGTATCATTATATGTAAATGCAACAAATATAACCAAGCCATTATCAATTTTACCTGTAATAGTATTATTTACTTTTACATCTGATGATAAACTTCTTTGAATCACACATTTCATTGTATTAATCTTTCTACTGATATTACATCTTTTGATTGATATAAATTATTGATAAAATTATTTAATTTTTCACTATCAGAAACTGATACTAATAAATTATATGATTGATAGTTCGAATTATTAATTAAATTTATAGATAAAATAGTAATATTGTATGATGAAGCTTTACTGATTAAATTTACTAAATTATTATCTTTTTTTTCTAATTTTACTAATATAGATGTTTTATATTTATTAGTTGAATTTAAATTCCATTCTATTGCAATAATTCTTTCATCAATATCAATTATATTATGGCAGTTAGATCTATGAACAACTATTCCATTTCCTTTTGTTATATAACCAATTACTTCATCTCCTTTAACTGGTTTACAACAATTTGCTAAATTTACTTTTATTTCATCAACACCAGCAACAATAATGTCATTTTTTGCGTCTTCTTTTACTTCAGTATTTCCAACTTTTTCTAATACTATTTCTTCTTTTGTTTTATTTTCTTTTGTAATCATATTAATGATTGATGGAGCATTATATTTTCCATTTCCAACACACAAATATAAATCATCAACATTTGTTTCACTTATTTCATCTAAAATTAGGTCTATTTTATCATTAAATTCTGCGAAAGATATTTTTTGTTTTCTTAATTCTTTTTCTATTAATTCTTGCCCCTTTTTTATATTTTCCGTTTTATCTATTTTTGTATAAAAACTTTTAATTCTATTTTTAGCTTGTGATGTTACAACAATATTCAACCATTCTTTATTAGGACCTTTAGAATTTTTATTTACATTTATTTTAATAATATCTCCATCTTTTAATTTATAGTCAAGTGGTACAATTGAATCATTAACAATTGCTCCTACCATTTTATCACCAATATTAGTATGAACTTTATATGCAAAATCAATAGGTGTTGCCCCATACGGAAGTTCAATAACATCCCCTTTTGGAGTGTATACATATATATTATTATCAAGTGCTTCTTTTTTTACATTGTTTACAAATTCTTCATCATTTGATGCTTCATTTTTACTATTTTCTATTATTGTTCTAAACCTTTGTAATTTTTGTTCCATTACATTTTTAATAGCTACAGATTCATCTATTTTTTCTTTATAAGCCCAGTGTGATGCTATTCCATATTCAGCTATTTTATCCATCTCATATGTTCTTATTTGAATTTCATATAATTCCCCGCCTACCCCAAAAATTGTAGTATGTAAGGATTGATACATATTTTCTTTTGGCATAGCAATGTAATCTTTAAATCTTTTTGATAATGGCTTATATTTAGAATGAATAAGCCCTAATGTTAAATAACATTCACTTTCAGTATTAACATATACCCTTAATGCAAGAATATCATATATTTCTTCAAATTTTTTTCCGTTTTGCATTTTATTATATATACTATATATGCTTTTGCTTCTTCCTTTTATTTCATGTTTTATTCCATTATCATTTAACATATTAGATATTTGTGTTTTCATTTCTAATATGACATTATCTCTTTCTAATTTAGTATTATTTAATCTTGTAACTATGTCATAATAAACATCTGGTTTATAATATCTAAGTGATATATCTTCTAATTCGCTTTTTAAATAATGAATACCAAGACGATGTGCAATTGGCGCTAGTATTTCAAGAGTTTCTTTAGCTTTCTCTTTTTGTTTTTCTACAGGAATAGCCCACAATGTTCTCATATTATGAAGACGATCAGCTAGTTTTATTATTATAACTCTAACATCTTCACATAAACCAACTAATATTTTTTTATAGTAGTTTATTTGATATTCGGAATCAGCAGAAAAAGACAGTTTATTAATTTTTGTTACTTCTTTTACTAAAGTAGCAATTTCTTTTCCAAACTTATTTTCTAATATATCTACACTTATGTCATCCATTTTTATTACATCGTGTAATAAAGCTGCACTTATTGTTTGATAATCTGAATGTATTTTAGAAAGTATATATGCAGTATTAATAGGATGAAGTATATAATCATCTCCGCTTAATCTTTTTTCACCTTCATGTGTTTTTTTTGCAAATTCATATGATTCTTTTATAATATTTAATTCTTCTATATTATTTATATAAGCTTTAACAGCATCGTATAATAATTCAAAAGTTATATTTTCTTTCTCGTTCATAATTTCTCCTATTCATCAAAAAAAGGTTCTCTCATTTCTTTTGATACTTGTTTTATCATATAATTTATTACATTTTCTGGATCCACTTTAAAAATATCTTCTACCATTTCGCTTAAAGTTAATTCAACACTTTTTTGCCATTTGGAACTTGTCAAAAAGTTCCAAATATCTGCCTCTCTTATATTTTTATACCCAATCTTTTTGAATTCCATACTTCTAGAAATAAGAGCGGGCTTTATTCTATCATATAATTCTTTAATAGATTTAAACTCGTCATTCATAATAAATCACCAATATAATTATATAACATTTATAAAAAAATATAAAGAAAAGTTATTATATGATTTTAAAAACATATTATTAAATGGTGGACATATGAAAAATACTTTTATAAAATCTACAATTATTTTGTTATTTGGAGGATTTATAACAAAAATATTAGGAATGTTTATTAAAATAATAACAAATAGATCTTTAGGAACGGAAGGTATTGGAATATATATGTTAATTACTCCTACTTTTATGCTTTTAATAACCATTGCTCAATTAGGCTTTCCAATAGCAATAAGCAAATTAGTTGCTGAAGATAAAAATAATAATAAAAATTTAGTTTTTTCTATAATTCCTTTTTCTTTAATAATAAACATAATTATTATGATAATACTTATTTTTACTAGTAATTATATTGGATCAAATTTATTGCATGACACAAGAACTATTAATGGATTAAAATGTATTGGCTTTGTTCTTCCTTTTATATCAATTTCATCAATTTTAAGAGGATACTTTTTTGGTAAACAAAAAATGATTCCTCATATTGTTTCTAATATTACAGAAGATTTAATTAGATTAATTTCTTTAGCAATCGGTATTCCATTATTTTTAAAAAACAGTGTTGAAAGTGCAGTATGTTTTATTATAATGTCAAATATTTTAAGTGAACTTACATCTATTTTTGTATTATTTTTCTTTTTACCAAAAAAATTTAAAATTTCAAAAAAAGATTTTATACCAAATAAATTATATATAAATAAAATTTTAGGAATAAGTTTACCTACGACAGGTAGTAGACTTATAGGTAATTTCGGGTATTTTTTAGAACCAATAATCATTACTTTTTTACTTTTAAAAAATGGCTATACTAACACTTATATTGTTACAGAATATGGAATAATTAGTGGATATGTTATGCCTATTTTATTATTACCTTCTTTTTTTACACAGGCTATAAGTCAGGCTTTAATTCCTATAATAAGTAAATCATATAGCAACAATAATTTAGTTTATACTAAAAATAAAATTAAACAAGGAATTTGTTTTTCTTTATTAATTGGAATACCAGCAACTATAATATTCATTACAATACCAAATTATATACTTGAATTAATTTATAATACCAATAATGGAATAGATTATATAAGATTAATGGCTCCAATATGTTTACTTTATTATATACAAGCTCCATTATCAAGTAGTTTACAAGCTATGGGAAAAGCTAAAGAAAGCATGAAAGGTACAATTATAGGTGTTACTATAAAATTAATTACACTTATTATTGGTTGTAATTTAAAAATAGGTCTTCTCTCTCTTTTAATTGCTACTGGCATAAATATTATAATTGTTACAATATATGATTACTCAAAAGTTATTAAATATACAAAAAAGATCTAATGATAGATCTTTTTCTTTTTTGATTTTTCTTTTACATACAATTTATCTTTTTTTATTATTTGCATATTTAATCCACTCTTTTTCTTTATTTTGTCTAAAAAATTATGAAGCATAAAATATGCAATAAATTTATTATTCATATTATTTACACTTATTAGGCAAGAATATATAGCTTCTAAACAAAAATCATATCTATTTTGCAAATATAATGATGCATTGAAATAATTATTAAAATCTTCTTTTACTAAATTAACCATTTTATTATAATCTTCATTTTTATTATATTTAATAGTATTAACCATAATATTCCTCCTTTAAGAGTGTTTATTATATATATTTTTAATATTTAGTCAATACTTAATAAATACTATGTGATTTTTGTCAAGACATAGTGACCAAAATAAGCAAAACAAAATTATCGTCTATATGGCGATTTTTTGAATTTATAC
>CALVIA010000059.1 GCA_944329255.1 uncultured Bacilli bacterium | reverse complement strand
AAAAGTAAGTATTTTATATTAAAAAAAATAAAACAATAAAAAAATATACATTTAGATACTTTAAATAATATATTTTGTATTGAATAAAAAAATATTTTATTGTATAATACAAGCGAGTAATTAAGTTACTCCTTGCTTTTTTTTAATAAAAAGCCGATTAGACCGAAAGGAGGATATTAAAATGAAATACGAAATAATGTTTATCGTAAGACCTAATTTAGAAGAAAAAGATTTAAAAGAAGTTGTTAAAAATTTTGAAAATGTTTTAACAAATAATGGTGCTAATATAGATTCTTCTAAAGAAATGGGACAAAGAGAATTAGCATATGAAATTAAGAAATATAAAAGTGGTTATTATTTCTTATATGAGATTAGTTCTAAAGATGATAAAGCTGAAAAAGAATTTAATCGTTTAGCAAATCTTAGTGAAGATATAATTCGTCATATTGTAATCAAATTATAAGAAAGAGGATATTTATGAATAAAGTTGTATTAATTGGTCGCTTAACAAGAGATCCAGAAATAAGATATACATCAAATAATATTGCAGCAACTAATTTTACTCTTGCTGTAAATAGAAATTATCAAAATCAAAATGGTGTTAGAGAAGCTGATTTTATAAATATAGTTATGTGGAGAAAGCAAGCAGAAACTGCTAAAAAATATTTATCTAAAGGAAGTTTAATAGCTATAGAAGGAAGAATTCAAACAAGAAATTATGATGGTGCTGATGGTAAAAAGGTATATGTTACTGAGGTATTAGCAGATAGTTTTGAATTTCTAGAATCAAAAGGACAAAAAACTAACAGTGATATCGATTTTAATAATGATGTTTCTACAAATAATATTGGTGATGAGCCTTATATCGATTTTGGAGATACAATTGAATTAAGTGATGATGATATCGCATTTTAAAGGAGGAAATAAAATGGCAGAGTTTTATAGAAAAAAGAAAAAAGTATGTCAATTATGTGCTGGTAGAGATGTAAACTACAAAGACACAGAAACAATAAGAAAATATGTTGACAGAGAAAAATATAAAATCTTACCAAGAAGAGTTACTGGAACATGTGCTAAACATCAAAGAGTAGTTGCAGAAGAAGTAAAAAAAGCACGTTTTATGGCAATACTACCATATGTTGGATAAAAATCAAAATTTATTTTGATTTTTTTTTTATATATGTTATATTATTACCATAGGTGAATAATATGATTATATTAAAAAATATATCGAAATTTTATAATAACAACGGTAATATTAACTCAGCAATTAATAAAATTAATTTAGAACTTAATTTAAATGAATTTGTAGTTATAACTGGAGAAAGTGGAAGTGGAAAAAGTACTCTCTTAAACATAATTTCATGTTTAGATAATTATGATGAAGGAGAAATGTATATATTTGATGAAGATATAAGTAATTATTCAAAAACAGATTTAGAAAAATATAGAAAAAAATATATTTCAAATATATTTCAAAACTTTAATTTAATAAACAGTTATACTGTATATGAAAATATTGAATTAGTTTATTTACTTAATGGTTGCAAAAAAAACAAAATTAAAGATAAAGTAAATAACATATTAAATAAAATAAATTTAATGGATTATAAAAATACTAAAGTATCCAAATTGTCTGGTGGACAAAAACAAAAGGTAGCAATTGGAAGAGCATTAGCAAAAGAAACACCTATTATTGTTGCAGATGAACCAACAGGAAATTTAGATAGTAAATCAGGTAATGAAATATTACAAATATTACATGATATTTCAGCAAATAAACTTGTTATTGTTGTAACTCATAATTATGATCAAATAGAAAAATATGCAACAAGAAAAATAAAAATGAGTGATGGTAAAATAGTAGAAAATTACTATATAAATTCAAAAAATTATTCTACTGTAGATGTTAAAAAAAACACAAGTAACATAAAATTATTTGAAAAATTTTTGTTAGCAAAAAAAAATGCATTTAATATTTTTTCAAAATTTATATTATTATTTTTAATTTATTTATTCTTATCAGTTTCAGTTTTATCTTTATATTTATCATTTATAAAAAAAGATAATAGTGTAAATACAAATGGTTTTAATCAATTTTTTCAAGATTATACTGGAAAAAGAATAGTAGTTAACAAAAAAAACAATGGAAAAATAAGTGAAGTAGACTTAAATAAATTATTAGATTTAGATAATATTGATTATATAATAAAAGAAGATTTATTATTAGATAAAGAATATTTATTAGAATCATCTGATTATAATTTATTTTTTAATGCTTTAAATATTGATACATTAAAAAAAGTAGATATAGGTACTTTACCAAAACAAAATAATGAAATAGTTATAGAAGTATTTAAAGATAATTATTATACCTCTAATTATAAAGAAATATTTAATAAACAATATGTTATAAAAAACGAGGAAAATATTATTGAAAGCAATATTAAAATTGTTGGAATTAAATTTAAAGAAAATTATGATAACTATGCCAAGGTATATTTAAATAAAGAAATTTTAGATAAGTTAAATATGAATATATATAGTGAATTTTCAAATACTAAAATTAAAATAGGAAATAATATAATTGATTCAGAAAATGAAAATATTAAAATAGTGCCACTAAATTCATTAAATAAAGGAGAAGTTGTAATTACAGATAATTATTCATACATGTGTAATAATTATAATTGCAAAGATGAAAAATTAAGTTTAGATATAATGAATAAATATTTTAACAGTTCTACTAATTTAATAATAAAAAATATTATTACAGAAAGAAATTATAAGGAAATATTAAATTTAGAAAATTATTCATTAAATAATTTTTATATAAGTATGGATGATTATATAGAATTATATAATAAAGGAAATTATCAAAATAGTATATTTATAAATAATGAAAAAAAAGTCGATGAAACAATATCTAAATTGAATTCACTTGGTTATAATACACTTTATATAAAAGATACAATTGTTGATTTTGATCAAATTTTTAGAAATATTTTAAATATATTTATTTTAATTGGAATAATTATTGTACTAACTGGTCTATTTTTTATTTCTTACTTTATTATAAAATTAATTTTAAAAGCAAGAAATAAATATTTTACAATAATTAGAATTTTGGGTGCATCATATAAAGATGTAATATCATTATTATTTTTAGAACTAAACTTAATTTTGAGTATTTCCTTTTTATTTGTGATATTTATAATAGAACTTATAAAAAATAAGGTTCTTACTTTAGATTATTTAAATAACTTAATTGTTTATTTAAATATATCAGATTTTGTTATTTTATATATTGTTTTATTATTAATAAATATTTTAATAACAATAAGATTTACCAAAAATATTTTTACCAAATCTATAATTGAAAGTTATAATGAAGAGGTATAAACATGATAAAAATAGATAAAATAAATAAATATTTTAATAAAAATAAAAAAAATCAAATACATGTTATAAATAATATTTCATTTGAATTAGAAAATGTTGGTTTAATATCTATTTTAGGCCCAAGTGGTTGTGGAAAAACAACATTATTAAATTGTATCAGTGGTTTGGATAAAATTAATAGTGGAAATATATATATAGATGGAGAAAAAATTACAAACATAAGGAATGCTAAAATAGATAAAATAAGAAATATTAATATAGGATATATATTTCAAAATTATAATTTAATAGAAGATATGACAGTTTATGATAATGTGGCTTTTTCTCTAAAACTAATTGGTTTAAAAAACGAAAATGAAATAAAAAAAAGAGTTGAATATGTTTTAAAAGAACTTGATATATATAAATATAGAAATCGACTTGCTAGTATGCTTTCGGGTGGGGAAAAACAAAAAGTAAGTATAGCAAGAGCAATAGTAAAAAATCCTAATATAATTATAGCAGATGAACCAACAGGTAATTTAGACAGAAAAAATACAATTGAAATAATGAATATAATAAAAACAATTTCTAAAACTAAATTAGTAATATTAGTAACTCATGAAAAAGAATTAGCATATTTTTATTCAACAAGAATAATACAATTAGAAGATGGAAAAATAATTTCAAATGAATTAAATGATAATGAAAGTGATTTAGATTATAAAATAGAAAACGAAATATATTTAAATGATTTTAAAAATCATTATATTATAGAACAACAAAATATTAATATAGATTTATATAAAAATATAAATGATGCTTTAGACATAAAAATAATTATTAAAAATAATAATATATATATAAAAAGTAACAAAAAAGAAAAATTGGAAATTATAGATGAAAATAGCAAAATAAAATTAATTGAATCAGAATATAAAACAATTTCAAAAAAAGAATATAAATACAATGATTATAATAATATAAATATAATAAATAATGATTTTAAAATAAAATATTCTTCAATATATAACTTTAAAACTATGATAAAAAATGGATTTAATAAAGTAAAAAAATATTCAATATTAAAGAAAATTGCTACATTTGGATTATTTATATCATCAATGTTTATATTATACTCAGTTAGTAATATTTTTGGAGTGTTAAATGTAGATGAAAAAATGTTTGTAAAAGAAAATAAAAATTATTTGTCATTATATAAAGATAAAATTACAGTAAAAGAATATTTAAATTATGAAAAAAACGAAAATATAAATTATATTATTCCAGGAAAATCAAATGTTAAATTTGATGTTATCTATAATAATTTTTTACAAACAAAAAATGCATATGATTATATAGAAGTATCACTATCAAGCATAAAAATGATAAATAATAATAATATGATATATGGTAGAATGCCAGAAAATAAAAAAGAAATTGTTGTTGACAAATTAGTTATAAACAAAATGTTTAATAGACAAATATCAAAACAAGTTGGAATATTAAAAATAGAAGATACAATAAATCTTGAAATAAATGCTAAAAATATTGGTAAATTAAAAATAGTTGGTATTGTTGACTTAGAAAGTCCTTCAATATATGTAGATGAAAGTATGTTAATAAATTTATATTCATCTAATAAATATATAAGTGATTATTTATATAATGATTTATTAATATATGATAAGGATTTAACAGAAACAGAATTTATAGATTATACACTTTTTAATCTAAATCTTACAAATGGAAAGTATCCAATAAATGATTATGAAGTAATTGTTAATGAAAATATGAAAGAAGTATATCCTTTAAATAAAGAAATAAATATAAAAGTAAATAATAATAAATTATTAGTAGTTGGATATTATAAATCTGATAATATAAAAAAAATATTAACCAATAATAACACAATAAAATATAGTTTAATTGAAAAAACAAATGTATTAACTATAAGTTCAAATAATAAAAAAGAATTAATATCATATTTCAAAAATCAAGGAATACAAATTCAAGATGTATTTGAAAAAGATAAAAATGAATTTATAGAAAAAAATAAACAAACTATGATTTCATCATTAATAATAGCTATAATTTTATTATTAATTTCTATAATAGAAATTTATTTAATAATTAGAACATCATTTTTATCTAAAATCAAAGAAATAGGAATATATAGAGCAATAGGTGTTAAAAAAATAGATATTTACAAAATGTTTTTAGGTGAAATAGTAATACTATTAATGACTAGATGTTTACCAGGATATTTATTAATGTATTATATTTTATATACAATTACTAAAATAAATTATTTAAATAACTCATTTTTATTAAATTTTAAAGTAATTTCTATAAGTACTTTTTTAATCTTTGTATTTAATGTAATAGTAGGATTAATACCTATTTATAATTTAATAAGAAAAAAACCAGCAGAAATATTAAGTAGAACTGATATAGATTAAAATGTGAATTAATTAGCTTTATTAACAATTAAAATAAAGCTAATTTTTTTAAATATTGTAAAAAAATGTATAGAATATGGTGTATATAATTTTATAAATATAATAAATGTTAAAATATATTTGGAGGCTGTAGTATGAATAATTTTACATTTTTAACAGAAGAACAGGTATTTGGTGACAAACAATTAGATATACTAAAAAAATATGGTACAAAATGTTTGAAGCAAGAGAATTTGGGAGAAAATATATAAGTAAAATTATAAATTATTAAGAAATAATAAAAATGAATTTATATGATAAAATATGAATGGATTGGTGATAAAAATGAATAATCAAAATTTAACTTTATTGTCGGAAGGACAAATTTGGGGTAATGGTAAAGAATCTCAATTAGAAGTAATAAGAAAGTATGGAACTAAAGCTGCAATCACAGATGTATGTGTATTGACAGGTGGCTATTTATGCGAAGATACAGATTATAATATTGCTGAAGATAGTTCTTTAAAAGGCAGAACTAGTTGGTTTTGGACTAGATCTGATGATAACTATAATAATGTCCGCGCGG
>CALVIA010000058.1 GCA_944329255.1 uncultured Bacilli bacterium | reverse complement strand
ATGCTTGGTATTTTTATTTCCCATTAATTTCCATTATTCTCTTATAGGATGAACTTTCCTATAAGATAAAAAAAGAATAGGTAAACTATTCTTAAAATTTTATTTTTTCCATAATATATAATTCAATATCTTCTACTTTTATAATATCTTGTTTCATTGTATCTCTATCTCTTATTGTTACTGTACCGTTATTTAAAGTATTATCATCTATTGTTATACAAAAAGGTGTTCCAATTACATCATTTCTTCTATATCTTTTTCCAATACTTGATGAATCATCATAATTTGTCATAAATTTTTTTGATAAAGTTTCATAAATTTCTTTTGCTTTCTCACTATGAACTTTTTTCATTAAAGGTAATATGGCAACTTTATATGGCGCTAAAAATGGATGAATTTTTAGTACATCTCTAGTTGTACCATCTTCTAATTCTTCTTTTTTTAATGCATCAAATAAGAATGCTAATACGCTTCTATCTAATCCATAAGTAGATTCAATTATATATGGAATATATTTTTCATTTGTTTCTGGATCTAAGTATTCTTGCTTAATTCCACTATATTCTGTATGTTTTGTTAAATCATAATTTGTTCTATTATGTGTACCATTTATTTCTCCCCATCCAAAAGGAAATTTATATTCAATATCACATGCATTTTTTGCATAAAATGCCAATTTATCATGATCATGAAAACGTAAGTTTTCTTCTTTTATTCCTAAATCTATATAAAATTTTTTCCCATATTCTTTAAAATAGTTATATAAATCTTCATCCATTCCTTCTTTACAAAATGTTTGAAATTCCATTTGTTCAAATTCAATAGTTCTAAATGTAAAATTTCCTGGAGTAATTTCATTTCTAAATGCTTTACCAATTTGTCCAATACTAAATGGTAATTTACATCTCATACTTCTTAAAACATTTAAAAAATTTACATATTCCCCTTGTGCATTTTCAGGTCTTAAATAAATAATACTTTTATTATCATTTGTAACTCCTCTTTTTGTTTCAAACATTAAATTAAACTGTCTAATATCAGTAAAATCACTTTTACCACATTTTGTACATGGTACTTTATTAGTTCTAATGTAATTCATCATTTCTTCTTCAGTCATTAAATCCGGCTTTGCATTTCTATCAAAATTTTCAATCAAATTATCAGCTCTATGTCTCATTTTACAATTTTTACAATCAACTAATGGATCAGAAAATCCACCAACATGCCCTGATGCTTCCCATACTCTTGGGTGCATTAAAATATCTGCATCTAATTCATAACTATTCATTCTTTCTTGAATAAATCTTTTTCTCCATGCATCTTTAATATTATTTTTTAATCTAGTTCCAAGTGGACCATAATCCCATGTATTTGCTAGTCCTCCATATATTTCACTCCCCTGAAATATAAATCCATATTGTTTACAATAATTAACCATATCTTCCATTTTAAAATCGTTCATAATATCCTCCTAAATATAAAAAACTTCCAGAAATGTAAGGACCCAATTAGGCGGTTCCACCTTACTTATTCTGAAAGAATCTCTTTTTATGTATTGCTAGAAGATTCCACCTTCATCATCGCATCTTCATAAAAATAATATATCAAATTAAAATATATGTCAATTATTTATGTATAAATATTTACTTTTTTTAAATCATCAATAAATTTTTTTGAATTCAAATATAATCCTGTATGACTTATATAATAGTTAGTTAAAAAATCATCGATTTCGTTTTTAATTTTAACATCCATTTCTATTTTAGTAATTTTAGATATATCTAAATAAAAATACATTCTTAAATATTTTATGGATTTTAAATCAACTATTTTTTCATTTGTATGACATTTTTTACATATCAATCCATTTTTATCTGAAGAAAATGTAATTATATTATTTACATTTCCACAAGATGCACACTTATTTAGTATTGGTTCTACTCCTAAATATGATAACATTTTTAATTCATAAATGTTTGTAATTACTAAAGGATCAAAATTTTCATTTATTTTTAATAAACTATTTATAAATGTATTAAAAATTTCTTCATGTTTTATTGATTGCTTTATAATTTGATATGTAAGTTCTGATAAATATGTAGCATAACCAATATTTATAATATTATTTTTTATATTATAAAAAGGATTAATAACATCTACTGAAATAAGAGTTGATAATTTATCTTGTTTATAATACAAATTAAAAATACCATATGTAAGTCGATTAGAAACACCAGATAGTTTACTTTTAATTTTTTTTGAACCTTTTGAAATAACACCTATAAGTCCATATTCTCTTGTAAACACATCTAATATTTTACTTGACTCCCCATAATTTCTTTCTTTCAGTATTATTCCTGTTACTTCCTGCATATTATTTTCCTTTCTTTATCATTTCTTTATATTTCAAATAATATGTTATCTTCCCTGTTTTTTTAAATAAATTCCATAAATCTTCTTTTGTCATAAATATCCACCTTTCTATTTTATAGTGGACATTATTTTTAATTATTATTCATTATTTTTGTAACCAAATTCTAAAAGATATTTTTCTTTATCTCTCCATTTAGGAACAGTTTTAACAAATAAATTTAAATACACCTTTCTACCTAAAAGATTTTCTATATCTTTTCTCGAATCTATTCCTATTTTTTTTATCATTTCACCTTGATGCCCAATAATTATTTTTTTTAAATTCTCTCTTTCTACTATAATTAATACATCAACTTCTGTTGCATCTTTACCAACTTTAATATTTTCTGTTATACAAGTTATTGCATGTGGAACTTCATCATTTGTGTAATTTAATATTTTTTCTCTAACGTATTCAGAAATAAAAAATTCAGTATTTTTATCTGTAATGTAATCATCATCGTAATATTTTATTTCATCTGTTAAATATTTTTTTAAATGTTTTATTAAAATATCTGTATCTTTTTTCGAAATTACAGATAATGGGATTATTTCTTTAAAATCGTATAAATCATTATATATTTTTATTTTTTTCATTATCATTTCTTTTGATACTTTATCAATTTTATTTAAAACTAATAGTACAGGTTTATTGATATCTTTTAATTTATCTATAACAAATTTATCACCTGTTCCCATTTTTTCAGATATATCTACTACTAATACAATTACATCTACATCATTTATCGTATAATATGCCTTACTATTTAATGCTTTTCCTAAATTATGTTTTGGTTTATGTATACCAGGAGTATCTATAAATATTATTTGAGATTCTTCATCATGATATATTCCCATAATATTATTTCGTGTTGTTTGTGCTTTATTTGATATTATTGCTATTTTTCTTTGCATAATTGTATTAAGCAATGTTGATTTTCCCACATTAGGTCTTCCTATAATACTTACAAATCCAGATTTCATTTTAAATCTCCTTTATCAAATGAATAATTACATAAATCTTTTAATTTTACTTTATTTACTATTTTATTTATATCATATATATATATATCTACATTATCATTACAATAATCAACTAATGCTTGCCTACATATAAAACATGGATATACGCCTGTTTTACTCATTACATGAATTTCTTTTATTTCATCTTTTTTTATTCCATTAGTAATTGCGTTATATAAAGCATTTCTTTCAGCACAAATTCCAGCAGTTGGAGAAGAAGTTTCTACATTAACCCCATAATATTCTCCTTTATCTGTAACAATTACTGCACTGACAGGAAAATTAAAATAATCACTTCTTGAATTATTTAATAATTGTTTCAATTTTTCTATCATATTTCCTCCTAAAATAATGCTATAATTTTTGGTGTAAAAATTACTATATTTAAAAATAATATTACAACAAATACTATAAAAGTAGCCCCACTACCACAATCTTTTGCAACTTTTATATATGGATTAAATTCTTTAGTTATGCAATCACAAACAGCTTCTATTCCAGTATTTAATAATTCAATTGCTAATATAATTCCTAACATACAAATAATTAAAATCCATTCTAAACCATTTATATTAAATATGAAACCTAATAATATTTCTATTATTGAGCAAAAAACATATATAATAAAACTTTTTCCTTCTTTTGCATAACTTTTAATTCCGTTTAAAGAATATTTTATTACATTCATTATTGATTTTGCATTTAAATTTCTTCTTTCAAATTCTTTTTTTAATGCTTTTAATTCCTTACTATCTTTTAATACCGTAGCCATCTAATATTTCCTCCTGTAATTTAAACATTACTTTTTCATCTTCTTCATTCATGTGATCATATCCAAGTAAATGTAAAAAACCATGAATTAATAAAAATGATAATTCTCTTAAATAAGAATGATTGTATTCTATGGACTGACTTAAAGCCTTATCTAATGATATATATATATCCCCTAGAATATTTACATTATTAAATATTACTTCTTCGTAATCTGCAAGTCTGAAAGTTATTACATCTGTTTCTCTATCTATATTTCTATATATTCTATTTAATTCTTTTATTTTATTATTATCTACAAATATAACTCCAAATTCTACATCTTTTAAATTTAAATATTTTACTGCATAATTTATTAATTTTTTTAATTCTTTTTTTTCTGAAACATTTTTATCTGTTTCATTAGAAAAAGTAACATTAACCATTATTTATGATCCTATCAAAGTATGCAGTAAAATTTGTAAAATATAATATAGCTAATAATAAAAGTATAATAATAATTAAATTCATAAACCACTCCTTATTTAAAGCTCTAGGCAATTTATCTCTTATTTTATCTAAAAAAATATATATAATGGCACCTATAGTACCTCCTAATAAATTTAAGATAATATCATCTACATCAAAAACTCTTCCTATTACTGATTGAACAATTTCAATAGATAAAGATGATATAAATGTTAAAATAAAAATAGGAAATATTTTTCTTACATCTAAATATGCTGTTACAAATAATCCAAATGGCATATATAATAAAATATTACCAATTATATTTTTAAAGAATAACTTTGAATTTATATTATATCTAAATATTTCTTTAAATGGAATTAGATTAGATGTACCATAATTATCATCTTGAAATGTTACTATGTAAAATAAACTTAACAAGTAAATTATAAATAATAAATATGACAATTCTTTATATAAAACAAATTTCTCTTTATTTATAATTAAATACGCTATTCTTATAGAGGATAAGATAATTGTAAATATGACAATCATTGGCCATGCACCGCCAAATATATCTAAAATCATAGATTTAATCATCATATCACTCCCTATTCTTCAATTATTTCTTTAACCGCTGTTATATTTTTATATACTTTAAAAAAAACATCCATATATATTGTATTACTATTTAAACTATATTTCAAGACTTTGTCATCAATTATATATTCATCTTCATCTAACATTTTTAACATCTTATCTTTTGCATATTTTTTTGCATTTATAACTGCTTCCCCCTCCGTATAAATACCACTATATATATTTAGTTCGTATTCTTTATTAAAAGATAATCCAATTGGAAATATATTGTTTTTTAAAATATAATTTTGATTTATGTAACTATTTTTATAACTCTCTTTTTTTAATAAATCAAATTTAAAATTTAAAAAGTTTATTGAATAATATTCTGAAATATTACCTGTTTCTTCTTTATATGCATCTATAATTGGATATTCTATTGTTAAATTATACCATACTTCTCCATATACAGTTCCATTTGCCTTAACTTTTCCCATCAGTTTATCATTTAAATAGATTTCTCCACTAATTATTGTATCTCCTTTTTTTACTTGTTCGTTAATTTTTTTTACTACTTCTCCATTTTCAGCTAATATTTTAATTATTGTTGCATCGTTATTTGCAACAATATTTTGATATTTATAATCAGAAACATAATTATTAATTTTTCTTTCTTCAACATTAACTATATATTTTGTACCATCTTCAACTATTTCAATCCACTCTAATTTATCTTTATTTTCATTTAATATTTTTTCTTTTATTTCATTTAATTCATCAAAAGATTTTTTTATTGACAAACGTTTAATTCCATATTTTTTTAATTCATCTGTCATATATGTTTTTACATCGTTACTAGTATGATTTATATTAATATCAAATACAATATTAGATAGAAAATTTAAAAATATAATTCCAAATATAATAGAAAAAAATAAAACTTTGTTTTTTTCTATTATATTTATTCTATTTTTTATTCCATTATACCCCTTTATTTCTATCTTATTAAATAATGTTAACTTCTTTATTTTAGATAAATCCTTTTCATTTATTTCAAAAATTATTTCATTATAACTTTTTTTATACAAATTTAAAATTTCTATATTTAATTTATATAGTTTTTTTAAAAAATGATCAATTTTTTTAGTTTTTACGGAAATAATTATATTATTTTTTTCAAATATTTTAATCATCTTAATACAACCTCATAAATATCTCCAGTAATGAGTAT
Source organism: uncultured Bacilli bacterium (assembly GCA_944329255.1). Lineage (GTDB taxonomy): Bacteria > Bacillota_I > Bacilli_A > RF39 > UBA660 > CAG-1193. The sequence goes on along the minus strand of CALVIA010000058.1, from coordinate 93 downwards.
TTCTTCCTTTTTCAGCTTTGATATTATTAAATTATTTCCCAATATAGAAATTTTTTTATCATTTTTTTTAAGTTCTATTTTACTATTAGAAAA
>CALVIA010000057.1 GCA_944329255.1 uncultured Bacilli bacterium | reverse complement strand
TCCAAGTCTATACCAATAAATTTCCTATCTAATTCTAAAGCCATTATACCAGTTGTTGAGCTTCCTGTAAAAGGATCAAGAATCAAATCTCCAACATTCGTTGATGCAAGGATTATACGCCTTAACAATTCTAAAGGTTTTTGTGTTGGATGTTTACCAAATTCTTTTTCATAACTTTTTGTAGTTCCTATTGCCCAGACTGAACGCATTTGTTTTTCTGGCTTTTTAATAAAATCTTCACCCCAATCACCATTTTTTATAAGCTCATAATTGAATGTATGTTTTTCCTTATTATCGATTTTTGCCCACAAAAGTGTTTCATGGCTTGCTGTAAAATACCTACAAGACATATTCGGCGAAGCATTTGGCTTAAACCAACAAATATCGTTTAAAATTTTAAATCCATTTTTTTGTAAAGCAAAACCACAAGCATAAATAGAATGATAAGTTCCTGAAATCCATATTGTTCCGTTAGGTTTCAAAACTCTTTTGCAGGCTTTTATCCATTTGTTGTGGAATTCAAAATCCTCATCAATCCCTTTACTCTCATCCCACTTTCCTTTATTAACTGAAACGACCTTTCCTGAATGACAAGTAATTCCACCGTTAGATAACATATACGGGGGATCGGCAAAAATCATATCAACGGATTCTGGTGTTGCTTTATTTAAAATCTCGATACAATCACCTTGAAATAAGGTTATATCATCTTTTTCATATGACCTCTGCATGGGTTTATCTTACACTAAAAGTAAAAAGAAATCCATAATTTTGAAATATTAAAATAAAATTACAATGTTTACTGTATAATTTGATAGTATAAGGTGATTGTTATGACATGGCCTCAAAAAATTGCAGAATGGTTAGTTGAAGAAAAAGAAGAAAATCTTACTACTGTAGATGGAAAGCCTATTAAAGTCTTTTCTTTTAACTATGATAGTAATGATTGTGAAACAATGTCTGCTTGGGCTAAACATTTTAGGAATCATTATTGTTCAGATGATCTTATTGATAAACTTATAAGTGGTACAGGTTTATCGAAAACAGATTATTTATTGGATATAAAATTTCCAGATCAATCAATTATACCTGGGCCAAGTGTTAGAGCCGGAGATTTTAGTGAGATATTAGTTGCTGACTATCTTGAATTTTTATTAAATTATTGGGTCCCAAGGACTAGATATTCAAATAAGATTAATAGAAATTCTTCTCCGATGGGGTCAGATATAATTGGTTTTAAATTATTTGATTCAAATGAAACAAACAGAGATATTCTCACAGTTATTGAAGCAAAGGCCTCATATACAAATACCACTGAGAATCGTCTGCAAAAAGCGATTGATGATTCTAAAAAAGATGATATGCGAATAGCTGAATCTCTAAACGCAATAAAACAAAGATTTATAGAACAAAATGACAATGATAAGAAACAGAGAATTGAACGTTTTCAAAATCCTGCGGATAAACCTTATACTAAATTCTATGGTGCTGCAGCATTATTTTCTACAGAAACATATAATGAAGAGCTTATAAGAACATCTAATACTTCAAGTCATCTAGCTTCTAATTCCCTAATGTTAATAGTAGTTAAGGGTGAAAGAATGATGAATCTAGTTAATGAACTTTATCGGAGGGCTGCCAATGAAGCTTAAACCTGGAAGTAACTCCAATGAATTACTAGGTATGACTAGATCTGAAGCAAAAATGTATGAATATGATGTTCCAGAAGAGAATCGTATTCGCATAAATAAAGAAAGAATTAAAGATTTATTTTGCCTTACAATAGCATTATTAGGTGATTATGCTGCGAACTTTTATAAAGAAATAGAGTATAACATCTCATTACAAGAACTCAAGAGAAATTTGATATTTTCAGCACAATTTTTTGATGCATATTTTAATGCAAAATTACAAGATGAAAATAGAGACTACTACATAATAATGGGGAGTGCAGCTTATTATTTATGTGATTACATGGGAAGTGCCAAAGTACTTTCCAATAAACTTAAGTTTGATGAATTAGATTTGGATGTTAATAAATTGGATTTGCTGTTATTGAGTTTTCTAAAAAATGATTTTTCAACAGAAATAAATGAAAGTGTTTATATCACATATATTAATAATATCATTTATTCTTGGAAGCTATTTTGTTCAACGGGAGAAGATTCAGAAAATATTTTTTATAATTTAAAGAATTTAAGAAACGAGATTTATAATAATGGGACAGATAGAGAATTACTTTTTATTGATATTTTATGTGCAGTTATAAAAAAGAAATATTTACACACTACTTGGTATACAATGCCTTTATTTACTGATATTGATAAAGAAACGTGGAAACCTATTTTAAATAAAATTGGTATAAAAGAATTATGGCCTTCGCAAATTTTAATTGGAAATAATGGAATATTTAAGGGAAAGTCTGCAACAATTCAAATGCCGACTAGTGCAGGTAAAACTAAGGCTACTGAATTAATTATTCGTAGTGCTTTTCTTTCTGATAGAACCAGTTTAGCTATAATAGTAGCTCCATTTAGAGCACTTTGCCATGATATACAAGATGATTTACAAAAAGCATTCTATCAGGAAAATATAAAAATTGATGAATTATCCGATGTATATCAGGTTGATTATGAAATTGAAGATTTGAAAGAACAAAAGAAAGTTTTAGTTTTAACTCCTGAAAAACTATTATATATACTTAGACAAACACCAGAATTATCACAAAAAATTGGTTTGATAATATATGATGAAGGACATCAATTTGATAGTCCTTCCCGAGGAACTAATTATGAATTATTGTTGGCTTCTTTGAAATCAATGTTACCAGAGCTTTGTCAAACAATATTAATTTCAGCTGTAATGGGTAATATTAATGATATAAATAATTGGTTAAATAGAGATGATGCTACTATTGTTAATGGAAAAGATATAGCTTCTACATATAGAACAATTGCTTTTACCAGTTGGATAGAAACTAAAGGAAAAATTCAATTCATAAATCAGGCTAATCCAGAAATAGAAGAATACTATGTACCAAGAATTATTGAAGAACAACAACTTAATAGGTTGGATAGGGAAAGAAAAGATAGATATTTCCCACAAAAAAATGATTCAACTTCTATTTCTTTGTATTTAGGTAATAAGCTAGTTAATCAAGGCAGTGTGGCTATTTTTTGCGGTCGAAGACAAAGTGTAAAAAATCTTTGTGAGCAAGTTAATGAATTATTAAAAAGACAATATAATTTTGATAATATAATTAATTGTTCAAATTTAAGCGAGACTAACAAAATATATGATTTATATAAAGATAATTTAGGAGAATGCGCATATACAAGTGCTGCAAAAATTGGAATATTATCTCATCATAGAACTATTCCACAGGGTATAAGATTGTCAGTAGAGTATGCAATGAAAGAATCATTGGCGAAATTTATTGTATGCACTTCTACCCTTGCCCAAGGTGTAAATATGCCACTTAGGTATTTAATTATTAATAATACACAGCAAGGTTCTGATTCTATTTCGGTAAAAGATTTTCAAAATCTAATAGGAAGGGCGGGACGTGCTGGAATGTATACTGAAGGAAGTATAATATTTGCAAATAATTTATTATATGATTCCAGAAGAATTCAAAAAGAAAAGTGGAGATGGCGCAAGACAAAAGAACTTATAGATTTTAGTAATTCCGAAAATTGCAATAGTACAATTTTTAAGATTTTTGATACCATAAAAAATGGTTTAAATGGGAGAAATGCCCTTGAAATTGACATGAAACCACTAGATTTTGTCAATGCGTACATTAGCAATAAAATAGAAGCTTTAACTGATGATATTATGCAACATGAAACAATAATTAGAAATGAACAAGATATTGGATTTAAACGTGAAAATGTAGAAGCACAATGTAACGAGAAAATAAATATAATTAGAAATATAGAAAGTTTTATTCTTGCACAAATAGATTTTCAAGATAATTACGAAGAAGAAATAAAAGAACTTGCAAAATCTACATTGGCTTATTATCTGGGAGATTTACAACAAAAGGAACAAATTATAAATTTATTTGAACTATTAGGCAAACACATTTTAGAATCAACACAAGATGCTAATCAAAGAAAATATTTTGCAAAAACATTGTATGGAATAAATGAAAACATAGAGTTGCAAAATTGGGTTAAAGAAAATGCTCAAAAGTTAAAAAGTATCAAAGATATTGATTCTTTTTTAGAGTTAATTTTTGAAAAATTAATGCAATATACTAATTCGAAATTTTATAATCAATGCAGCCAACAAAGTGATGTTAAAAATATAATAAAAATGTGGCTTAACGGTGAACCATATTATAAGATATTAGAATATTTAATTGAAAATAGTATAAAGAGAGAGGCTAAAAAAAGAACATTCAAATATCAAATAGATGATATTGTTGAATTTTGTGAAAATACACTTGCTTATGATGGAAGTTTATTTATTGGTGCCATAATTGATCTTTTTCCAAGTATTAATTGCGGTTCAGATATTACAAATATTATTGAAAATTTAAAATTAATACAAAAAAGATTTAAGTATGGCTTATCTTCAAAATTAGAAATCATACTCTATGAACTGGGATTTAATGACAGAACCATTGTTCGAAAACTAAGCATACATCTAAATGGCATTCCTGAAAGATTCATAAAAAAACATATTATAAAAAAATATCTTCATAACAATAAAGAAATGCTTAGACCTGTTTTTACGACATTCCCTTCTTATTTTGCAGAAAAGATGGAGAATATATAATGGCTGACTTAATATATCCAATATTACAAAAATATTATAATGCATTAAATAGTTTAAAGTCTCTTAATGTTACAAAAGACATTTTTGAAAGTATCCCATTAATAGATAATTTTTTTGCAGAATTTAGGAATATAACATTTGTTATGCAAAAAAGTTTTAATACTAACGAATTAAAGGAATATTATAGAATAAAACAAAAAGAATTCTTAAATGACAATAATCTAAGATGGTTTATTGATAAAAGAAACGAAACTGTTAAAGAATACCCGTTTAAACTAGAAAAAGAAATTTCTGTATATGCATATCTTCCAGATTTCTGTGGAAAAATAGTTGATAGCAGACTGAATATAGATAACGATATTCCTTTAGAGACATTAAAACAAGTTATTAAAACATATTTAATAAAATATAATTCAAAAACTGATATTTACTTTAGTATTGATATCTTATTTAAAGAAAACGGAAGTGAAATAGATATATATTCAAAAATTAAAAATGGAATCAAGACAATGGATAAGTTTATTAATGCGGTTATAGCAGATTATCCATGCGACTGTTCAAAATGTACAAATATAATCGAAAAGATTAAGGAACTCAAAACAGAAATATTTTTAAAAGATTTTACATTTTCTTGGGATTATACAATAGAAAATAATGAAATTATATGGGGACAGCAAATCGAAATGGGTTCTTATGATAAAAATGGACATCCGATTTTTATGTCAAATATACGTATTCCAATTGATGCAAATTTACCTATTGGGAAAGATATTATAAATAGTGATATGCAACTTTTTAAGTTTTATGCTTTAATGCATTGCACAATATTTAAAGTTCAAAATAAAGATATTATGCCAACATTTATTGTTGTTTATAACGATAATACTGTTTCTTATATTCCGTTTATTTCAACAATAAAAACAACTTTTTATAAGAAATCAAGACAAGTAGAAAAAATGGTAAGGGAAAGTAGTATAAGAGTTATATACTTTGTTGGTGAAAATTATTATTATCCGATTGAACAGATTAAAAATTTTCAGAAACCTTATAGTAAACGTATTAAACATGCAAGTACTACATTATTGTCATTAAATATGATTAGTAAAAAATATGAGCATATTATGACAATATCTTTTGATACGAAAAATATTGAATGCGAAGCTTATGCTATAAATCAAATAAATAATCCTTATGAAGATGTAAATTGTTATTGGTTAAATCCTATATTAATTGCTTTAAAGGATAAAGATGCCCAATATCACAAATAACCTTTTTATTACCATAATAAATATTGCGTTGAGAATTTTATAATTAAATCAATTTGATTAATTCTTTTTAGTTTTTTCTTCATTATTTCAACATAATAAAATATAAAGATTTACAGTTTATAGAAAACTAATAAGAAACAATAGTAATTTATATAAAATCAAATACTCATTATAGCTGTTACAAATAGTCATTTAATGTGTTTCTTTACACTTTAGTCACAATTTATATAAATCAATTTTTAAATTGTTTTTATCATTGTAATTTAACGGGACATTTTATCTGCACGCATAAAAAGATTATTCGGCAAAGTTGGCTTTGTGTTTAAGTTTTAGCAGTCGGAAGTAATCGTTTTATATGTTACAAAATGGTCTTTTGATGGTCATCATTGTCCGATTACTGTCCAAGAATTGACTTAAATTTTCTATTTTAAAACCAATGTTATAGTCTATTTCGCCCTCACAATCTAACTTGTACGGCTAAAACGATTATTTGACATTTTAAGTAAATAAAGTCCGGTTACTATAAAAAGTTTTAAA
>CALVIA010000056.1 GCA_944329255.1 uncultured Bacilli bacterium | reverse complement strand
GAGTATGAACTTATTGACATAGATTTATAATTGACAAAAATTAATATTTTTGTATAATATCTTAAGAATTTTTTTGAAAGGAGAAATAATATGATTATAAAAAATATAATGACAAATAATGTAGATTTTATAATTGATTTATTTGAAAAAGAATTATGTTCAAATAATGTACAATACGTAAAAGTAGATAACGAAATACATTTTAATAATTTTATTATCAGAGTTTATTCTACAAAAGAAATAAAAAATGCACTTGACAATAATTTAAATATTAAAAATTTAGGTGTTATTTCAGATAATATTATAAGTATGGAAATTCCAAAAGAAGAAAAACCTAAAACTAAAACACCACAATATAAAAAGAAAGACATTAAAAGAGCTTCTCATAAAGTAAAAAAATTGATTAAGAAGTAACATAATAACATAAATTATTATAAAAATATTTATATTAATTTATGTTATATTTGTAATAGGGAGGATTTATGAAAAAGAAAATAATTATGATATCATTTTTAATAATTATTTTACTATTTTCTTTAATAATGTTCTTATTTAAAGTTGATTTAAAAACTAACACAATTCATATTGAATATGGTGAAAAAATAAATATAAAAGGTGAAGATATATTAAAAACAAAAAACAAAACTATATTAAATAGCTTTAAAATAGAGAAGATTAAAGAAAACATAGAAGTTGGTACTCATAAAATTAATATATCTTATAATTATTTTTTTAAAAAAATTAATGATGAAATTACTTTAATTGTAGAAGATACAACACCTCCAGAATTTACTGATTTCAAAGAAGAAATAATATTAAATTATGATGATAATTCATATGACTTTAATAACGACTTTAAAGCGCATGACTTAAGTGAATTTAAAATAATTTTTGATACACAGAACATTAATTACAAAGTACCTGGAAGTTATAAATTAAAAATTACACTTGTAGACAAATATGAAAACAAAATAGAAAAAGAATCAGTTGTAATTATTAAAGAAAAAGAAAATATTGATAATAATGAAAATGTAATAGAAAATAAATTTCTAAAATATGTTGATGGAATACTAATTGTTAATAAAAAATATGGACTACCTGAAACATATGATCCTAAAGAAAATAGTGAAGCAAAATCCAAATTAATGGAACTTATAAATGATATGAAAAAATTAGGATATGATGTTAGTAATTCATATAGTGGATATAGAACATATGAATATCAAAGAAAATTATATTATGGATATGTTAATGTATATGGACAAGAAGTAACAGATACCTTTTCAGCAAGACCAGGACATTCAGAGCATCAAACTGGACTATCATTTGATTTATTACATTTAAATGGAACACTTTTGGAAAAAGAAAATGAGATAAATTGGTTAAAAGATAATGCCTATAAATATGGTTTTATTATAAGATATCCAAAAGGGAAAGAAGATATTACTGGATATAATTATGAACCATGGCATATAAGATATATTGGCAATAAATCAAAAGATATATATGAATCTGGTTTAACCCTTGAAGAATATTTAAATGTTGAAGGTGGAGATTATGAATAATAATTTTTAGAAATTATTAATATGGATAAAATAAAATAAAATGTAATATACATCAGTATATTTATCAAAAGGCAAAAATAACTTATTTAATTTTGATAAAAAAATCAAAGCATTAGAAATAGAAAATTGACATAAAATACTAAAAGTACATATTTATTAATTATAATTATGTATTTTTAAATTAAAACAATGAATATAAAGAATATATAAATATTTTAAAGGTAAATGTAAATAGTAAAAAATGTTGAAATTGTAATTAGTATAATAATACAATATAAGGAGCCTAAAAACATTAGTAAAAAATTTTTATCATAAATTATTTTCTATAAGTGTTGAAAGTGATACTAGTTTAGTTTTATAGAATATAAATTATTATTCAAAAATGTAAAACAAATGATTTAATAAATAATGTTGTTAAAAAAAATAAAAAAGATAATTCTTTTTTATTTTTTTTATGATATTATATATAATAAGGTGATACTATGAATGTAAGAATACTAGATTATGATGAAGTAATTAATGAATTAGAAAAAATTGGTTGCAATCCATATTTTTCTAAACAAGATTTTTACGATACAGAATTTGATAATATTAAAATACCATATTATATATATGGTAAAGGAGATAATCATATTATTGTTGTTGGGGGAACACATGGTTCAGAAATAATTAGTGTTGATTTTGTATTAAGACTTATGCAGGATTTGGCTTTTACAAAAAGATTTTATGACGACTTTACATTTCATTTTATACCTCTTCTTAATCCAGAAGGTTACATTATTTCTACTTCTATGATAAAAGGTATTTTAAATAAAAATGCAAGTGAAAAAGAAATAATAGATGCTTCTTTAAAATATTATTTAAGATATAAAAAAGACGATGAGTTGTCAAAAAATTACAATTCTATTAAAAATATAAAATTACATCAACAAATGTTTGACAACACATCTTATAAAAACATACCAGATAAATATTTAAATTTAAAAGAAAATGTAAGAAAGATATGTGAAAATAATAAAGAAATTCCTATGGGTAGTTTAGTTGTTTGGAGAGGAAATGGTTTAGGAATTGAAACAAATAGAGATAATAAATATGTGCAGTGGTTAGATTTAGTTAAAAGTGGTGTAAAAAAATATGGTTCAAATAGATATAATAATATACCAGATTTAGTTGAAGGACCACTTGGAAAAATATGTGTTGATTTAAATGATCTAGATAAACACACAAAAGAAAATACATTTTTACTTAATTTAATAAAAAAGATATACGATAGTGGAAAATATGCAGGAATGTATATTTATCATGGAACAGGTGGAGAGATATTTTATAAGATATGTCCAGATTTAATAGGTGAAGTAATTGATATAAACAATGCAAGTAAATATGTACAAATAAATAAAAAAATAGCATTAAATTATAGTGAAAATACAAAGTATAAAACAAAAAAATTTGAAAAAAATGGGTACAAATTAGTAGAAAATCCAAACTTAATAGGAATGGATGAATTATTAAGGGCAATGTATCCAGCAGTACTCCTTATTGAATTATCATATATGGGAGGTAATCCATTAGGACCTTATGCAGATAAGGATAATAATTATATTCCAACAATAGAATATAATATAAAAGCTTTTTATAGTTCGATAATTATAAATAAAAGTTTAAAAAATGAATATAAGGATTTATTCAATAAGAAAACTAAATGATTTGACAAAATCATTTTTTTTTATATAATACAAAATACTAAATTTTTAAGGGGGATGAATTTATGGAGAATTTAACTTTTATTATATATTATCCACTTAGTATTAATATAAGAGATGGTTCTTATAGTTATTGTGTAAAAGATGGTAAATTTTATCCATGTAGAATTGCTTATTTGAGTGAAAAATGTAAATGTATAGATGTTCTTAGTAAAGAGGAATTTGATATTGTTGATGATAAAGGATTATTGATAGAAAAATCTTTTTACATTTCTCTTGAAAAAACAGAAATATATCATAAAATAAAAGAAGAAACAAGGATTAGTGAAAAACCAGTTTTTGTTATCCAGTCTATTACGAATACTATAGATAACTTAAAATTTATTGAAAAATATATTATGTTAAATGGTAAAATAAGTGAAAATGAAATAAACGAATTTTGTAATTATTTAAATCCTCAATATGTAAAACGTCAATTTGCAGAATATTTACAAAAATTAATTTATTTTAATAAAAATATTACTTATGGTTTCAAATATTTAAAAAGAATCGAGCATTCAAAAAAATATTTAAAACAAATAATTATTGATAATGAAAAAGCAGTAAGAGAATTTTACTATATACAAAGTGGTCAAAAAGAAATAGATGAACTTAATAAAAAAAATGAAATTATATCAAAAATTTTAAAAAAAGTGCATAAAAATCAAACTAAATAATATTGGAGGTTTATTTTATGGAAAATGTAAAATTTGTATTATTTATACCTATTAATATTTATTACTCAAAAAATATGAAATCTTTTTCATATATAACAAGAGATGATTATGATTATCCATGTTTATTAGGTTTAATAATCAAAGATGAAAGGCCAACTAATGATATATGTAGTAAAAAAACAGTTATTGAGGTAATAAGTGGGAAAAAATATGATATTGTTGAATTAGAAGAATATAGAAAATCTAATACTATTTATGATGATAAAAAAACATTTGAAAGTCCCGCATTAATTGTTAGAAATATAAAATGTACTATAGAAAATTTATTATTTATAAAAAAATATATTGATTTAAAAGGACATATAAGTATAAAGGAAATAAATAAACATCATGATTTTGCAAAAAGATTAAATCATTTAATGACTTGTACATATATTATTAATGATTCAGATGATTTTTATTATGAATATAACCAATTTAAAGAAAATAAAATTTTTAGATATGGAAGGTTTTTATCTATATTAGAATCACCTAAAAAATATTTAAAAGAAATAGAAGAATTTAACAAAACTAGTTTATATAATATTGAATATTATAAAACGGATAAATGGAAAACAGATAGTGAAGAAGAAATGAAAAGAGTATATTCAAGATTAGAACATATTTTACGTAAATAGTCTATTATTTGACAAATTCATAATTTTATGTATAATATGAGATAATTTAATTGAAAAGGGGAAATTTATAATGAGTAATGTAACAATTATAGATGCTGGAAAAAAATTTGGAAATATGAATACAAATAAAAAATTTTATAAAGAAGGAATGACTAGAGAAGAAATACAACAAGATTTTAGAAAAAGAAGAATAGAAATGGGAAAATATTATGGATTTAATGGGTTATTGATGTATATGGCTGATCAAAAAAATAAAAACGGTTCTTATTTTGAAATAACAGATGAGTACGTGAGAGAAAATCCTAATGGATGGACTGATATTGATGAAGACATATTAATTATAAATAAGAATTTACCAGGTGTATGTATAGGGCATCCTGTTGCAGATTGTCCAGTTATTATAATGTCAGATTTAAAAAATAATGTAACAGCTATAGGACATTGTAGTGCAGAATTAGTTGATATGAAAATGCCTATTATGATAGCTGATGCTTTACAAGATGCTTATAAAAGTAGGGATGAAGATATAGTTGCATATGTAAGTTCATGTGCAGGACCTAATTGGTCATATGATTCATATCCTAAATGGGCATTAGATAAAAAATTATGGGAAGATGCAATAACACTAGGAAAAGATAAAAAATTTTATATTAATTTAAGAAATGCTATTATAAAAGAGTTTAAAGAAAGAAATATAAAAAATGTTAGATTTAGCCCTATAGACACAATTAATAACCCTAATTATTATTCTAATAGTGCATCAAGCATATATGGATTAAATGATCAAAGTAAAGCAGGAAGAAACTTTGTAGGAGCATTTTATAAAGAAAATAATGAATCAGCTAAAGCAAAAACATTAGGGAAATTATTTAGATAATTAAATGGAGGAAAATATAATGAATAATGAATTAAAAACAAAAAGTATTGAAGAAATGAAAGAAGAATTAAAAAGAATTTCAGATTTTGATAAAATAAAATTAATAAATGCTATTTTATTTTCTAATATTCCATTGTTTTTGCGTACTGAAAGCAATAATATGTTAATATACTTAATAAAACAATGGGGATATGATTGTAATGTAATAAATTTAAGAAAAGAAACAGATGATACTATAAAAAATGAATTACCTAATTGGTATATAAAATTTAAATCAAAATGTCATAATGAGCCAGAAAAATTTCATTTATTATTTTTTGATGAAATAGAAAATTCAACAAATGAGGTACAAAGAAAGGTAAAAAATATTATATTAGATAATGAGTTAAATAGTGAAGAAAAACTTCCTGGAAATGCGGGATTAATTATTCCAATAGGCGAGTCAAATAAAATGATATTTGATTATAAAACATTCAGAAATTTTCCATGTTTTGACATTACTTATACTATGAACGATGTTCTACAATACTTTGTCTCAAAAAATATTCATCCTGCTATATTGTGGTATTTGTTTTATAAATATAAGACTCTGACGGGTATGCAAACTAGTTTGCCGGTTAAAAGTTGGGAGTTAGCATCAAAAGTATTATATAAGACACAAATTCCATTAGCTATAGCAGCTTTAGTTGGAAAAAATGAGGCAAAAGCATTTGATGATTTTTGTTATAATAATCATGTGTTAAATTTAGAAGATATCTTATATAGCAATAATAAATTAAATTTAATACATTTAAGTGAGGAAACAAAATATGCAACAGCAATGAATTTATTAGATGTAGATGAAGAACATTTTGAAGCAGTTAAAGAATTTTTAAATGATATGAATGAAAAAATTTGCGATATGTTTGATATTATATGGAAAACGAAAAATAAAGATAAAATAAAAAAAATTAGATAATGTAAAAATAAGATAATTATTTTAATTTGAATTTAATGAGTCGTAAAGACTCTTTTTTTATTATTTTAAATATAAATAAAAAAATTAGTGCTAAACACTAATTTAAAATACTACTATATAATGCAAT
>CALVIA010000055.1 GCA_944329255.1 uncultured Bacilli bacterium | reverse complement strand
ATTAGTCTTATCAATTTTTCTAATACTACCATTTATAATAGTAGGTTTGATATGACAAAACTCACATATAAATTCTAGTCGCTGTTTAAGATTACTTTCTATTTCTAATTCTTGTGTAATAATCTTAATCACTACGAACACCATCCTTTCTTTTAAGGATGACTTTTTAATAGAACTTCCAAGCAAACACGTGGAGTTCGACAAACAAAAAATCATCTCAATATGAGATGATATCTATCGTAAATGTTCGAAAAGTTCGAACAGAAACGTCACTGGAGCAAGTGATGGGAATCGAACCCACGTCTCAGCCTTGGCAAGGCCGCGTACTAGCCGTTGTACTACACCTGCAAATATGCTTAAATAAGCATATTAATAATATCATATTTATTTAATATATTCAATAACATTATCGATATTTATTTCAAAAATATCATTTTTATTTCTGTATTTTAATTCCACAATATTCTCAGATGCCCTCTTACCTACTATAATTCTAACTGGTATTCCAATTAAATCCATATCATTTAATTTAACACCCATTCTTTCATTTCTATCATCAAGTAAAGGTTCAATGTTATTATTTAATAATAAATTATATAATTTATTTGCAAGAATATTCTGAATTTCATCTTTTGTGTTGGCAATTACAATACAACATTTAAAAGGAGCAATTTCCATTGGCCAAATTATTCCTTTTTCATCATTGTGTTGTTCTACAATTGCAGCCATACATCTACCCAATCCTATTCCATAACATCCCATAACAACAGGCATTAAATTGTTATTTTCATCTAAATAATTTAGTCCTAAAATTGATGAATATTTTGTACCTAATTTAAATGTATTACCTACTTCTATACCTTTTTTAAAATATAATTTTGAACCGCATTTAGGACATATATCCCCTTCTTTTACATTAACAATGTCTTCTACTAAATCATATTTTATATCTTTAATATTTACATTAATATAATGATAATCCTTCTTATTAGCACCACATACAAAATTTTTCATATTAAGTATTTCTTTATCAATTATAGTTTTAACATTTAAATTAATTGGTCCTGTAAAACCAAAAACAACATTGGAATCTTTAATTAAATCATCATTTGCAAAACTAATTTCCTTAGCACCTAATAATTTTAGAACTTTATTTTCATTAAGTTCTCTATCTCCCCTAATAAATAAAGCAACTAACTCATTATCAATATTCATTAATAAAGCTTTAACAGAATTTTTTACATCAATTTTCAAATACTCACAGACCTCATCAATTGTTTTCTTATTTTCTGTTTTAACAAGCTTTATCTCTTTTTCATCTTCAATATTCTTATAACTAGAAATACATTCTGAAACTTCTAAATTAGAGGCATAATCACATTTATCGCATAAAACTAAAATATCCTCTCCAATTTCTGATTCAGCTTGAAATTCTTCCGATAATAGGCCACCCATAACTCCAGTATCTGCTCTAACAACATTATATTTTATATGCAATCTATCAAAAATTCTTTTATAAGCATTAAATATTTTATTATATGATAAATCTAATCCCTCAAGATTTTTATCAAATGAATAAGCATCCTTCATAACAAATTCTCTAACTCTTATAAGCCCATATCTTGGTCTTGCTTCATCTCTAAATTTAGTTTGAAATTGATATAAAGAATAAGGCATATCCTTATATGATTTTATATTTGATAAACTAGCAATTGTAAACAGTTCTTCATGAGTAGGTCCTAAAATATACTCTCTATTAAATCTATCTTTTAATGAAAACACACTATTACCAAAAGATTGCACTCTACCTGTGGATTCATATATTTCTTTAGGAATCAATGTAGGCATAGATACTTCCAAAGCATCTTCCTTATTCATTTCTTCCCTAACAATTTTTTCTATATTTCGTAATACTTTAAGTCCAAGTGGCAAAAACATATAAACGCCTGCTGAACTTTTTTTAATCATACCGCTTCTTACGAGTAAGTTTCCACTCCTAGAATCTTCATCTTTTACATCTTCTCTAATAGTAAAAAAATAATTATTATTTATTTTCACACCATCACTTCCTCTTTAAATATTATAACAAATAAAATAGACTACTTCTAGTCTATTTCATCTTGTTTAAAAACTTTTTCATAATAATTATTTTCTAAAATCAAATTAGATATTTTAAACTGATTATCAACTAAATTATTCATTTTAGAAATATAGTTACTATCTACTGTGCTTCCATCAGTACTAAAAATTTCATCAGTAACAGAATTATATCTTACAGTATCCGTAAACCAACTTCTATTTGCAAGCACAACAAGCCCTTCACTATCAGATAATAAATCCTGTCCCATAATCATCCTAGAATCATAATCAATTCCAAATAAATTTAACATTGTTGGTAATACATCTGGATTAGATCCAACTTTATCTATAGTAATAGTATCAGTCATTTCACTATTCCAAATAATTAAATCGGATTTATAAAGTTCAAATGGATCATCTCTATTTTCTAAAGAAACTTCATTAATTTGATCTGCAGATAAACCATATGGATAATGATCAGGAGTAATAATTATAACTGTATCATTTAATTTACCCGCATCAGATAATTTAGTTATCAATGATTCTAATGCTTTATCAAGTTCTATATTAGCAGATAAATATCCTTTTACATAATCAGAATAAGGTAAATCTTCAACCATATCCCAATTCTTTTTCACCATTTTATTACTACTTTTATAATAAGTTAAATGCCCACTAACTGTAATATAATATGCAAAGAAAGGATCTGTAGAATTAATGTATTCATCAATTGAAGCATTAACCATTTCTAAATCACTAGCACCTTCTCTTAAAGTTCCACATTGAATATTTAATCCATAATAACATGATTTAAAATTATCGTACCCCAATGCTTTAAAATATTGATTTCTTTTATAAAAATCACCTGTATAATTATGATATATATTTATATCATAGTTAGAAAAACTATTTACAAATAAATATGGACTATAAACATTTCTATTTGCATATAAAGTAAGTGTATCCCCTCTACTAGATATCAAAGACCATTCTGTTCTAAACTCCCCATCAGCTGTACTTGCTGGATATTTTGGTGCATAATAATTTGTAAAATTAAATCCACTATTAGCAAGTTTATAAAGAGTTGGTGTAAGATCTTTATCAATAGCAATAGGATCCAGTGATTCAGCTAAGAAAAGAATAACATTCTTTCCTTCAAACATACCAGTATATTCATTCTTCTTTGTACCAGATAATGATTTGAAATAAGAATGAATCATTGAAATAATATCATCTTCTTCATTTTCAATTAAACTATCAAAATCTATATCAAGATTATTATAATATTCTTTTGTTTCATTTTCTAATTTATTATCATTATCAATTATAATCTCTATCTTTTTCTCTTGCATTCCAAATACTACTCTATTTAAATCTATATTCATAGTTGAAATTAAACCAAATTTTTTTGCAGATAATACTGGAGCAGAAGTATTAAAATATAAATTATAAGATGAATATATACTTTCTTTATCCATATTAATAAATCCGAAACAAATACCAATAAAAAATAAATAAGAAGAACAACTCAAAATAATTAATTTTGAATCAAGTTTATTATAATCAAACAATTTTTTATTAAAAATTAAAAATAATAAAACAGGGACAGTTAAACAAATATAATTATATATATTTGATAATATAGTGCTTAATATTGTACTCCAAAATTGTAAAACTTGCCCACCATTACTTAATGCATAAACAGAAAAAACACCATCATACACTTGATAATATACCATTTGTGCAAAAAATAAAACATAAAGTCCTATAACTGTTAAAAGAGTTATTTTTTTATTTGTTTTCTCTGTAAATAATGATGAAAAAATAAATAACAATATTGAAATAGGAATACAAAAAAACAACATTTGAATAAAGTCACTATCTATAATATTTTTAAATAATGTCAATCTGTAAACACATTCAAAAAAAATAATTAAAATAATCCAAAACAATAATAAAAATACCTTTTTAATCTTCATATAATTCACTTCCTAATAAAATTAATATAAAAATTTGAAAATAATTTTTAACAATATATCACATATTATATCACAAAAAATACAAATTTAGACAATCTTTTTAAATTTATATTATAAAGAAGATTAATTTACTTAGTTGTACTATTATTTATGCCCATTTATTCCATACTTATTTGTTAATGAATCCTTAAAAATAAAAAATTTAAATGGTAATAATGTGGATAGAAGATAAATAGAAAAAATTATAAATATAACTAATAAGGAAAAATATTTTTTAGTAAAAGTTGAATATCCATTAAAAACCAAATAATAACAACAAAATAATGGAATAAAAGCAGTTATAAAAAAACTAAATATATTTAAAATAGCTATATTTTTTTAAAACAAACTTAGTAAAATAGAAAAATAAAGGCATGAACAAAATTATAATTAACAATTCAATTAATTTCGAAAAAAAATAATTATTATAAAAACCATAACAAAAACCATCAACAATACTCCATAAGAAATATGGAGCTAATAAAAGCTTAATATGTTCCCATTCACTTTCATTAACTGATGAAAATATTACAAAATATTTATTATGATTCGATATATCATATAAAAAATGTAAAATAAAACCAATATTGTAATAAATATATGTCCACTTATAAAAATATTTAATTTAATAACCAATATATTTTATGCAAAAACAAATAAAAAAACATCTTTTTAGATGTTTTTTTTACTTATTATAAAAATGGAGGGCCTAGTCGGATTTGAACCAACGCTCGGGGAGTTGCAGTCCCATGCCTTACCACTTGGCTATAGGCCCACTAAATAAAGTATATCATATAATAGCATTATATTTCAACACTTTATTTAATTATTTTATAATAAATACATATTCATTATTTCTTAATTTTATTACTAACTCAATACTATCCGATAATTTAATATCTTCTTTAACTGAAAAAAACAAATTATTTCCATCATAATCCTTTGGAGTAATATTATTTATTTTCTCAGTATAAAATAAATTATTTATTTTATACCTTATAATTCCATAATTTTGTAATAAATAAGATAAATCTATATTATTGTTATCAAATTCATAAGTAATAGATAAAACAAGTCCATATGTATTAACAATATATTTATCTTTATTATTAACGTTATAAATAAATTTATCTTTTACATTATAATGACTTAATATTAAACTACTATTATTTAAAAAATAATCTTCAAACTTATATTTAGTATTAAATTCAATTGTTTTTTTATTTACATTTTCATCTATATTAACAGGATTTAAACTAATTCTATTATACTTTATATCTATAGAATTGTCTGAAAGATTTATTTTTTTTGAAATTCTTAAAATCTTTTCACTTTTTAAATCTTCTTCATTTATTACATAAACTAATATATATTCTTTAAATTCATTACTAATCTTTTGATTATAATAACCACTACCTATATCCTTAAAATATTCATAATAAGTGGTTTTAGGACTATATATATTATCATTTATCTCTAATTTAATATTTTCAATATCAATACTTATTTCATTATTATTTTTAGATTTAGCTTTAAATTTTACTATAAGATAATAATTGTCATTTTTAAACAAAATATTTCCTTTACTATCTTTTTGAGTATATAAACTAGAATCAATAATCATTTCATAATTATCAAAAATAATATTATCATTTTCAATATAAATTTTACTATCAACATAATATTTAATTAAAAAAGATGATGGAATAATAATAAAAGTTAAAACAAATATTAAAATTATAATAAATCTGTTTTCATAATAAAAAGCTTTAAATTCTTCTTTTTTCATTGCTGCTTTCATTTTAACTCTATCCGCATCAAAAGCAGTTTTTAATTCAACTTCCTCGTTATCTGTTTCCTCAATTTTAAACTTTTGATAATCCTCATTAAAATTAAATTTTTTAAAATCAAATCCAAACGTTCTAACTAAACAAACAACAACAAATATATACTGTACTAAATACACTATTAACCATATATCCCTATATAACCTAGCAGTTTTTTGCTCAATACCCTCAATCATTATAGTTCTCATAATTTGCATTGTAATTATACATAAAATTATATAAACAAAATAATAAATTGAACTAATAACATAAAATAAAATAGGCTTATCTTTTTTTCTAAATAAAACTATTATAAATGTTGAAAATATAACAATAATAAACGCAAATAAAAATAAAATTAATGGAATATTGTCGCTAATAAATGTTTCATTAAAATTAGTAAGTCTTGTAGAAACATATTCATTAAAAAAATCCAATATTTTATTTGATTTATATACTATATATAATGAAAAAATTAACATTATAAAATGAAAAAACTTAAAATATTTAATCAAAAATGCATATGGTTTTCTAATTATCATACATGCCTCCTACTATATACATTATACAATAATTTATTTTAAAAAAAAAGATTCTAATTTGAATCTTTTTTATATTTGTTAATTTTCATTTGGAATTCCGTTTTTTTTAAAAAACGGAATTAAGTTTGTTTATAGTATAATATATCTTATGTTTCTTTGTAGTTTTGAAGGAGGAATAGAAAATGA
>CALVIA010000054.1 GCA_944329255.1 uncultured Bacilli bacterium | reverse complement strand
TGTTGGATTTATTAATGTTATTACTTCATTTGTTTTATATGTTGTATTAAACGATTGACTTGTTGTTCCTCCATTTAAATTTACTGTTAATGTTTGGCTTGTTGCTGTATAATTAGCATTCATTGTAACCGTTCCAGCACTGCTTCTTAGATTTATAAAATATGTATCTTTTACTTTTGTTGTTCCATTCCATATTGTATTTGGAGATGTTGTTCCATATTTTGCTGTTGTTGTATCTATATTTGTTGCCATCCATCCATCAAATGTATATCCAGTTCTACTTGGATTTTTTATTGTTAATATACTATCATATGTTCCCTTATTTGGATAACTATTTCCACTACTATCATTTACTACATTATAGTTTATTGTATATGTTATTGGACTATATGTTGCTTTTATAACTGTATTAACGGACCCTATTGTTAAATTGTCTCCACTTAATATTGAATCTCCACTTACTATTTGCCATCCTGTGAATGTATATCCTTTTTTTGTTGGATTATTTAGTACAATATTAGTTCCCATTTCATATATTGTTTCAAATTCCTGTGTTGTACTTCCTCCATTTAAATCTACTTCTAATCCTACTTTTTTTAACCAACTTGCTCTTATTATTGTATCTTCAGTACCTATTGTTAAATTTGAATCTTTTATTATACTATTCCCTTTTACAACAATCCATTTATCAAATGTATATGTATCCTTTATTGGATCTTTTAAATCTATTTTTGTATACGGTAAGTATGTTTCATCAAATTCTTGGCTAGTACTTCCTCCATTTAAATCTACTTCTAATGTTATTACTCCATTTACAAAATAATAGTTTCTTTCATCATCTACTACTACATATCCTTCTATTTCTTCATTATCTTTCGGATTTATTATAGGACATTCAAAATATGTTCCACACAATTCATCTAAAGAAATAGATGTGGGTGTTTCTATATCATAATCTATGACGTATCCTCTTGCTGCGGACAATATAATATCAATATTTTTTTGATATGCCTCTTCTTTTTTATCACTTATATTATTTATTATTGTTGGTATAATTAACATTATAATTATTGATAAAATAACTATAACTGATATTAATTCAATTAATGTAAATCCATTTTTTTTCATGATATCATTCCTATCTTACTATATATTTTATTATACAATACTTTTAGTACTTTTCAATAATTATTTTTAATAAAAGAACTATAATAAGTAAAATTAAAAAAAATAATTGAATTTTGCCTTAACTAAAAAAATGATTTTTAGATAAAAATCATTTTTTTAAATAATATTAATATGTCTTAATCTTGTTTTTCAATCACCAAAAGTGATTTGTTTTTTAAATTAATTTTTGTTAAAATTTCTTCTAATTCTTTTATATTCATATCTTTAATAATATCATAAATATTTGTAAAAACATTATTATATAATATCATGTTATTTAAAATCATTTTATTAGTATTTGAAATATCATCAAACATAAATAAAATATTACTGATATTTACTTTTTTCTTTCTTTCTAAATCTTCCTTTATTATTTGTATGTTTTCTAATGTCTTATCTATCTCTTCAATAATTTTTTTGTATTCATTTGATTTGAAAGAAAGTATAAAAACTTTATGTTTATCTGTATCAATTGTATCAATATCTATTGGTGTTTCTAATAATCCATTATTTTTTAAATTTTCATATAATAAAGATGTTTCGTCAAATAAAATATTAATAATATCTGATAAGTATAAATTTAATTTCTTTCTTTCTATTTTAAATTCACTTATTGGAATTTTAACTGCATATGCAACATAAGGAATAGTAACATTATGTTTTATAATTTGTGATTTAACGCTTACCGAATCTTCTTCATCTATTTCTTCTAACTTAATATTAATATTTTCAAATTTTTTATATTTTTGATTATTTTTAATTAAATCAATTGCATGACTTGGATCAACATTTCCTGTTATTATTATAAACATATTTTTTGGATTATAAAATGTCTTATAACAATTATATAAATCCTCCTTAGTTATTTTTACTATATCTTCAACAGTTCCACCAACAGAATATTTTATTGGATGTTTATTAAATACATTAAATATTGTTTTTTCAAAAATAATATTATCAGGCATATCATCATACATCATCAATTCTTGTGTAATAATCCCTTTTTCTTTTTCAACATTCTCGTCTGTAAAATATGGAGATTGAACAAAATTTAAAAGATAGATTAAATTTTCATCAAAATTTTTATTTCCAGCAAAAATATATGATGTATTGTAATAATTAGTAAAGGCATTACAATATGTACCATTTAAATTGTAAAAACTAAAAGGATCCATCCCATCTTTTTGTTCGAACATTTTATGTTCTAAAAAATGTGCAATTCCATTTGGAACTTTCATATATTTATTATTAAGTTTAAATCTAAAATTACATCCACCATATCTTGCTGTAAAAGTTACAAATGTATCTTCTATATTTTTATTTGGTAAAATTATTATTTCTAGTCCATTATCTAATGTTTCACTATAAATTAATTCATTATAAAAATTTATTTTATTCGTTTTCATTACTCAATCCTTTCAAAAAATAAATCATTGCTATTTTTATTTTATGAGACAATTTTTCCAAATCTTTTATTGTAACTTTTTTGTAGTTTTCAATTTTTAAATTCGATGAATCTGACTTAAAAACTTCTATTCCAAAATAATAATTTATAATATTTGATGGATTATCATTTAAAACTTCTACAGCAGAAATCAATTCTTTCTTTGCAATTTCTAATTCCTCTTCTTTAATATTTTTTAATATAATTTCTTTTTTAATTAATTTCAAAGCTTCATCATAATCATCTGCATCAATACCACTATAAATCATAAATATCGAATTAGGTGCTTTTGAAGAAGCAGAAACTGTATATGCCAAAGAATTTTTTTCTCTTACATTAATAAACAATCTTGATGAAGAATTTCCACCTAATATTGATGTATATATTGGAAGAACATATCTTCTTTCAAATAAATTTAAATTTAATACTTTACAAATAATAGATAATTTTGATTGTTGTAAATTAATTGATTCCTCTATTACTTTTGTTTTTAATGATTTTTTATATGTAATAAATGGTTCAAATTCATTTTTATTATTATCATTTAAAATAAATTTCTTTTCAAATAAAGAAATAATTTTTTCTTTATTAAAATTTCCTACAACAAATATATCTATTTTATTTGTTTTTAAAACTTTTTTATAATATTCATACAAATTTTCTTCATTTATTTTATTTAAATCTTCTTTATATCCCCACAAATTATAAGAAACAGGATCATTTTCATCCATTAATTCTAAAGACCTATTTAAAGCATATTTTTGAGTATTTTCTTTTTGTGACTCAATAATTAAATTTAATTTATCTTTAATAATTTCAAAATTTTTACTATCAAATTTATTGTTTTTTACATTTGGATTAAATATCAATTCACATAATAAATCAATTGAATTTCCTAGTAAATTTTCATCACTATATTCTTCATTTAAAAATTTTATATCTATATAACTATTTATTAAATTACCAAATTTTATATTTGAATGTCCTAAAGACAAAGAATACAAATCCTCTAATTTTATTTCAAATAATCTATTTGTATTATATTTTAAAGATGTAGAGCATAATATTTGAAACAAAAATTTTCTTATTGTTATTTCTTCTTTTTTTATTTTATCTACAAAATTAACAGAAATCGTTGTAGTTTTAAATTTATCAGTTTTTATTATATGTAAATTATAATTTTGTTTTTCTATTTTTTCGTATTCCATGTATTCTCCTCCATTTTTATTATATGAAAAAAAATACATTTTATAGATTAATTATAGAATCTAATGCTAACTCAATCATTTTTAATGTATTTTTTTCTCTTTCATCACTTGAAATCATTTCTTTTGTAACCAAACTATCAGACACGGTTAAAATAGCTGATGCTTTTTTATTTAATTTTTTTGCATTAGTAAATAGAGCGAATGTTTCCATTTCTACTCCCAAACAACCATATGATAAATATTCTTCATATCCATCATTATAAAATGTATCTGTACAATGTATATTACCTCTTACTACTTTAATTCCATTTTTTTGTATAGTTTCTTCTATTATAGAGTTGATTTTTTCATCGCTTTCAACGCATTTAAAATCAAATCCCATATTTTTAGCATAAGTAGAATTACTATATGATTTTTCAACTAAAACTAAATCAAATAAATTAAGTGTTTTAGTATATGCACCACATGTTCCTACTCTTATAATATAATCAACATCATAATCATTAAATAACTCATATGAGTAAATTCCTATACTAGCATTTCCCATGCCACTTGCCATAACTGTTATTCTTTTACCTTTATAAAAACCCGTATATCCATACATGTTTCTTGTTTGATTTATTAAATAATAATTATCAAGATATTTTTCTGCAATTAATTTTGCCCTTAAAGGATCTCCAGGCATTATAACTATATTACTAATATCTTCTTTTTTTGCACTTATATGCACTGTCATATTATCACCTAAATTTAGTATAACAAAAAAGAATTGATTTATCAAATTAAATATATAAAATATTAACATAAAATGTATAATAGTGTTTTATCTAATAAAACCCACTTTATTCTTTACATCTTCATATTTCTTTTTTGCTTCAATTAATGTTTTTTCTATTCCTTTTTGTAATATATTATCAATTAATTCACTATTTACATACTTTTGATATTCATTTTGAATTTGAGATAATAATTTTACTACTACATCACTTACGGCTTTTTTAAATTCTCCATAATTTTTATTTATAAATTCTTTTTCCACTTCATCAATTGTTTTATCAGTTAATGAGCTATAAATATTTATTAAATTTGAAATTCCTGGTTTATTTTCTGGATCATATTTTATAATCATATCACTATCTGTTGTTGCACTCATTATTTTTTTTCTAACTAAATCAATATCATCTAATAAACATATTATTCCTTTTTTATTTTCATTTGACTTACTCATCTTTATTGTTGGGTTAACTAAATCCATTATTTTAGTCCCTGTTTTAGATATATATGGTTCAGGAATTTTAAATGTATCTCCATATTTTTTATTAAATCTTTCTGCTAAATCTCTTGTTAATTCTAAGTGTTGTTTTTGATCTTGTCCTACTGGAACATAATCTATATCATATAATAATATATCTGATGCCATTAATATAGGATACGTTAAAAGTCCAGTTGTAAAATTAACATTTTTTTTACTTTTATCTTTAAATTGAGTCATTCTTGATAATTCACCATAATATGTATTACATTCTAAAATCCATGATAAATTTGTGTGATAAATATTTTCTGATTGTAAAAAAATTGTATTTTTATTCGGATCTATACCACAAGCTAAATATAATGCTAACAAATTATATGTATTTTTTCTTAAATTTTCTCTTTCTTGAGGAACTGTTATTGCATGTAAATCTGCAACGAATATATATGAATCATACATATTTTGTAATTCTTTCATTTGTTTAATTGCACCAATATAATTACCTAAAGTAATATTTCCTGTTGGTTGTAAACCTGTTAATATTTTTTTCATAATTTCACCTACTTAAATCTTTTATTTTTCCAAGAGCATCTTCAAATTTAGGAAGAACCCCAATGTTATTAGTTCTATGAGGAGGAAGTTGATATATATCATGACCCGGATATTCATTACCTTCAATGATTACTGGTCCCTTATCTGTTATTGCAATATCCCATCCAACATATCTAATTTCTTTTACAACTTTTGCTGCTTTTTTAGCTAAATTTACAGCTTCCTTATACATTGGTATTTTAAATCCAACAATATCAGTATTAGTAATTGGATGCTTGTAATATATATTCTTTAACTTATCTACTGCTGGATATTCTATTATACCAGTTTGTTCATTAATTGGTACTACCATACCACCGCCATTATAATTATCAACAATTCTTCCATTATTTCCAATCCTTTGATATGCTGCAACAACTTTAACCTTTCCATCATATCTATTAACTGTAATTATTCTAACTGTATTAATAGAATGAGGATATAAATCATTCATTTTTTTACATTGAATAACAACTTCTTCAATTAATTTTAAATTCTTTTTTATTAAATAGTTATACAAATCTCCTTTAAAATCTTTTATAACTATTTTTTCCATATTATCTCCATGAGTTCCATTTATTGGTTTACAAAAAATTATCTTTTTATTTTTTATAAATTTATTAAATTCTTTTTTATTATCATTAAGTATTATATAATCTCTATTTAAATATTTTTTAAATTTTTCATTAAATTCATTTTTATTTAAAAATATATGATTATAATTTTTATCATTATAATATTTTACAAAAATGTTATTTTTTCCCCTAGTCAAAACCGTTTGTCTTTCTTTATTATTTAGATTCCACATTTCAAATAATAAATAATCAACATACCCAGATTGATATTTAATAGCACAAACAATCATATCTATAAAAATAATTATTTTTGATTTATTAGTTTTATTATGAATTTCATTTATGGTATCAAATAATTTTTTAAAATTCATATTTTTAATTCTTCCAATTAAATATTTGACTTTATACATAATATCACCTA
>CALVIA010000053.1 GCA_944329255.1 uncultured Bacilli bacterium | reverse complement strand
CCCCATTATACCAATAATAGTTCCTGCATCAACTTCATCACCTTTATTAATCAAAAACCTATCTAAATGAGCATATAGAGTTACATATTGCTTTCCATCTGAAGCAGTATGAGTAATTTCTACAACATTACCACCATTTTTTTCTGTATATGCATTTGTTACGATACCCTTTCCAGCACTATAAATATTTTTATCATCAGAAACAACATCAATTCCATTATGCATACCAGAAAATTCACCATATCTCATTCCAAAAGGAGATGAAATACCATATCTTCCTTTTAATGGAGATGTAAGTCCTATTGCATCATCATAAAATAATTCGTATGGCACATTACCAGCACCTTCAATAGAATAATCTTTAATATATAAAGTTGTATATATTGTATATTGATTTCTAATTAATGAAACCAATTTATCAAAAAAATTATCATATCTATCTTCATTTAAATCTATATAATCTTGATAAATAACTGTAAACATTTCAATTTCTTCTTTTAATCTCTCAAAATATTTTTCTTCATCATATACATATTCAACACTTTTTACAAGTCCACCTGCTGTACTAGCATCACATTCTGCCTCAGGAATATCATTTTTCCCTTCATCAGCATATAAAAATTCTTTATAATATTGGGTTTCACCATCAACTTCTGTTGAATTACAAGAATATACAAGAGATTTCTCAATTATTTGCAGCATTGCAACATCATATATATATTCCATTCTATTCATCATTTCATCTGTAACAACAAATTGCCCATTTTCAACTTGTATAACAGAATTTCTTGCATCAGCAACCATAGTTGACAATAATAACGGTACATTTATTAAAATACCTGTATCTTCATAAATTAAATCATAAGTTTCAACAACTTTTTTTGAAAATATTTCATTATTAGTTGCAAAAGTACCGTATTTAAATAAGTTTTTTAATTTATGAATAAAACTATTTTGTGAATCTTCAATTTCATTAACGCATTCATCAGATTCATAATATGAACAATCAATCTGAGATAGTACAGAAGATGTTGGATTAGAAATTAAAATTAATAAACAAGGAAAAATTATAAATAATAGAACAAAAGGAATTGAAACAATTAAAAGAAATATTGATTTTACATTTGTTACATCCTTTGAAACTGAATCTAAACTATCATTATCATTTTCTTCATCTTCTTCAGCAGTTGAGGAATTTAGATTAAGTTTTGATTCTTTTTTACTAGCCTGCTTAGCTTTTTCAACATCACTTTTTTTAACATCTTTTATATTACTTTTACTTAAATCAGAATTTAATTCGTTTCCTGTTTTTTTTAATGAATCTGTTGCATCTATTGTTTTAGATGAAGTAATTGAATTAGGATTAGGATTATAATTCTTAATTCCACTTGTTGTTGTAGTAGCACTACTTGTTGTAGTAGCACCACTTGTTGTAGCAGCACCACTTGTTGTAGCAGCGCCACTTGTTGTTGTTGCTCCACTTGTTGTAGTAGCTCCACTTGTTGTAGCAGCGCCACTTGTTGTAGCAGCACCACCTGTTGTAGCAGCGCCACTTGTCGCAGTAGCACCACCTGCTGTTGCAGCTCCACCTGTAGCTGCAGTTCCACTTGCTGCTGCACCTCCTGCCGCTACAGTTCCACCTGTAGTTACAGTTCCACTTGCTGCAGCAGCTACAGCAGGAACAATAAATGTTCCTACATTATTATTAGAAAAAATGCAATTTAATACAATAGTAAAAAGAGCAAATATAATTTGCTTTTTATTTTTTTTGATAAATTTTATAAAACTTATATTTACTCTTTTCATAAACTATACTTTTATAATCCTCCACCTTGTCCAAATGAATCCAATTCTTCTGGAGTAACCATAACATTCATTCTAACTCTTCTATTTCCACATACAAATAATGCTTCACCTTGACTATATCTTTTAATACTTTCTTTTTCATTATCATTTAAATCAATTAATAAAGATAAATCCTCGACAGCTTGTTTTTTCAAGCCCATAACAAGATAATAAGAAGCATTATCAAAAATTGCTTTACCTTGAGTAATTACACTAGGATCACAAAAATCACTTGGTTGTTGTGTAATAATTATAGATCCAGTGTTATATTTTCTTGCTCTTCTTTGTACCTGTGCTAAAAAATCTGCACCAAGAGAGTTATTAGCACCTAATAAAACATGAGCTTCATCAACAGACAAAACAGTATTTTCATTTTTATTTAAACATAAACTCCATGCGTATTTTAATATGTTAAAAAATAATGCATTTCTTATATTAACCTCAGAATTCATCAATTCTTTTATATTAAATACAATAAAATGTGTATTTCCTGTAATAGTTGTATGTCCATCAAAAAAGTATTTTAATTCCTTCGTTAATGGCCTTACCTTAATCTCCAATCTCTCCATTATATCTTGCTCATTAGTTTTATCCATATATTGAGATAATCTTCCCTTTATAGTAGCATATACATCTGAGAAAGTTGGATAATCGTATGATTTTAATCTACTAAAATCTGTATTAAAATCAATACCAAATCTTTTATATGTATCTTGAACAACCTCACTAAACAATGTTAACAAATCTTCTGTTATAGATGGATCATAATATTTCATAAATGCTTTCAAAAACTGTAATGACTTAGTTAAAACTGTATATCCTAACCCTTGTCTAATTTCTTCCTCATCAGCATCTATTACTATTTCTAGCGGATTAATCATTCCAAATTCTCCACCTTTTCCTAAATCAACAAAATTTCCATCATATAATTTTGTCATTTCTTCAAGTTCTCCTTCGGGATCAATTGCTACTATTTGATAATCATTTCTAATATGTCCTCTTAAAATAAGTTTTGCACTAGTAGATTTACCACTTCCAGATGTACCTAAAATAATCAAATTTGCATTATTTCTATTATTTTCTTTTCTAACTTGAAATAAAAATTGATTAAATAAAATAACACCACCAGAAAAATCTACTCCAAGTAAAGTTGATAATCCTTCGTCTTTTATACTATCAAAAATAAATGGATACATTGCAGCAATTGTAGGTGACGGAATTGGTGTACCAATTCTTGACTCTAAATCAGATATTTCTCTAGTTTTTGGAAAAATAGGAAGCATACTCTTTAATATTTTTTCTTGTTCAAATCTTAAAGACATTGCTCTCATATCCATTGCTTCTAAATAATTTTTTACAGACAATTTCTTATTATTTAACTCATCTTCACTATTAGCAGTTATCAAAATATGCATTTGAAAATCAAATATTCTACTTTGAGATGCTGCAAGTTGTGAAACAAAATATTCAAGAGATTCAACATCTTGTCTATATCTTTCCTTATTAGTTTTATCATGTTCTTCAGTATATTTTTGTCTAAGTTCTGCTACCTGTTTATTAATCATTTTTTGTAAACTAGAAAATGGTACAGGAATGTGTTTAATAACTAATTTTATTCCAGGCATACTTGTTAAAGAAGATAAATATCCCTCTCCAATTAATCTTGGATAAGAAATGATAGTTAATATAGTACAATATTTATCACTCATTATAAAATTACTAGCCTTAAATTCAATTCCTTTAGGCGCTAATTCTGTTTTTATGTTCATACTGGCATCACCGTCCCAAACTGAGTTCTTACCCCTCCATTAAGAAAATTCTCTATTAATGTTCTTAAATCATCATTAGTTGTTTGCATTGCATTTAAACCACATGAAGCAAGACCATTTATTATAGTTCTAATTCTTTTTTGAATTATTTCAGGATTTTTTTCTCTAAATAATATAAAGTATTCAGTATCCACAACATTATTTGACATAAAATAATTTCCTTTATTTATATCTTGCATAATCAGTTTTCTAATTTTTGGTTTAGAAACATTGTTATATAAAAGTTGTAGTTGAGACTGATAAAGTGATATATCAACAACTCTATCAGATACAACTAACCAAAATTCATAATCAATAGTATTATAAAAATTATTAAGTTGTCTTATAACATTTTGTTGTGCATCTTCATCCATTATAAATATATTTCTCGGTGTGATTTTAACTCCTGTTACTTTTTCATGATTATCAAGAACAATCATTCCATTAGTAATACTTCTAACAGGAAGCCATCCCTCAGAATATTTATTTCCTTGTGCGCTCATAAAAACACCATCCTTTCCACCTATATATTCTTTGATTACTATAAAATGTTATCATTGATCTAAAAAATGTAATAACATTTCTATAATTAGGTATTGGTAATACCAAAAAGCCTGTAAACAGTGCTGGTGTTATACATATAATAGATGTAATTGTATCACTTGCACCAAGTGCCAAAAGAAGAATAAGTGAAAAACCAACACCTGTACCAAATAATATCAAATCAGGTCCAGTGAATACCCCAAATATCAATTGACCTCTTTTTGTATTAGCTGGTATTAAATATCCTCCATTAATCATATAATACCTCCTTTTTATTCATATAATTAAATTCCTTTAAAATTTTGTCCTTCAATACTACTCTTAGCTTCACCATAGATTTTCTTTCTTCTAGCATCTGCTTTCCCTTGATTAGAAGCTTCATAACGTTCAACTTCTTTCTTAGCTCCAGCAGCATCAGATTCATCTTTTTGAGCAATATTAGCCCATTCACTTGTATTATGTCCAGTTTTAACTGCTATTTCATGATCAACCGCAATTTTAAATGCATCATCAACACTAATATTTGCAGTAGGACTTATATTTCCAATATCTTTGTACATTGTCTGCCAATCAGAATAAGTTGCTTGACCTAAACTTGCAAGTCTTGCATTTTCTCTATTAAATACATCCATAATATCATCCTGTTTACCAGCAGAATCTTTTTGTGTAAACGCACCTACTCTCATTTCATATTCAGCATTTGCTCTAGTTGATTGAATATTAGATAATGTTGAATACATTTTTTGTAATGCAGCACTTCCATATACATTTTTACCTTCTTCAGATATACCTGGTATACCATTTGTTTCGGCTACACTTGATACATAAGCTTTATATGCACCTTCTGCTTGAGCATCGCCAAATAAATTATCATATTTAACATCATATCCGTTAACTTTTCTTGCTGCTTTACCTGTTCTATTGAATTCATCCCTAATATCTTTTTTATTATTAGCATCTGCTTTTGCAATAGCATCAGCCTTAGCTTTCTTTCCAACAGGATAATATTTTTTCATTAATTCAAATTGCTTATCATATTCTTTGTCAACAGAATATCCATATTTCTTTTTAGTAGCATCTAATGTACCTGTAGCAGCAGAAACTACTCCAGGAATGCTTCCCTTATGAGCTGCATTATACCCTTTTGTTGCACCAGACCAACCACCAGATAAAAAACCTCTAAACGGACTTTGTCCCATTCTCTTTGCAACTGTTGCGCCATGAATCCCACCAATAGTTCCAAGTGCAACTCCACCTAATGCCCCTCTAAACATATCAGACGCAAATTTTGTATCACTGTCTTTTGAAATAGAAGTTCCAAATAAATTATCAATAAATTTAGGTGCAGTTTTAAAAAATGCAATTATTGCAAGTAACCAAAAAAGTTTTACAAAAAAATTACTATCTTCAGTTCCTAAATTAAAGTTTTGTAACATCACTGAAACAAGTGCAAAAACAAATATTCTGATAAATAGACTAAGATAGGTTTTTACAGTTTCATTTAACCATTTGTTAAATATACCTTTTTTTGAAGAAGAAGGATCAATGTAAGAAACAACTGCAATTGGCGAAATTAATTCCAATGCAAAAAATTTAATTGAACGATAAGCAATATCAATCATTAATTTAACAACAACCCATAAAACATATATGCCACATATAGTTGAAATTCCCCAAACATATGACAATTTATAACTACCAGATTCACCACTAAAAATACCATTAAATATTGTAGGAATTAAAGAGGTTGTGCTTGTCATATAAGGCATTAAAGAAATAATAGGTTTTGTTTTTGTTTTAAAAACAGCATCATAATCAGATTTCAAACTACCAGATGTATCTTCATTTGGATAAACAAAAACACCAAAAATTTGTAATGAGAGTTCTTCTCCAATTTTTATTGGATCATTATTACCATCAGTTCCAATAATAACTTGTTCAATTAACTGATTATCTATAACCTTACTTTGTATTAATCTTGCATATCTAAATCCATATGGAACTACAACAACCAATATTAAACACATCATAACATTTTTTACAATATTCCCTGCACCTTTTTCTTTATCACCAATTATTGAAGGATCAACAATCATAGTTAATAAAGAAAATCCTATTCTAAAAAACATCACAACTGACATAAAAGAATATATAGTTTCAGACATTGTTTTAATAAGTTCACCTTGCTTAGATGAAGATAAAATAGTATTAATGTCATATAAAGAATACATTAAACTAAATACTATTGGAATAAATCCATATATAATTCCATCTAAAATTAAAAAAAGAACTCTAAAAACATCAGTGATAAGTCCAGTAACAGATCCGATTGCAAAAATTCCTACCATTGTTGATGTTGCCATAAAATCACACCCTTAAAAAAAATAAAACTATTATCTCTAATAGTATAACATATATAAATAAATTAATAAATAATTAAAATAAAAAAAATGCAATTATTGCATTTTTATACTGGATTAATTGGGTTAATAGTAACGTCTTCTTTAGCACTAG
>CALVIA010000052.1 GCA_944329255.1 uncultured Bacilli bacterium | reverse complement strand
AAAATAAATACATCAGCAAAAATAGAAACTAAAAACAAATAATCTATTATTTTATCTTGAAACCACTTTAACAAAAAAGTAATAATAAACTCCAATAAAACCAATACCATTAATATATTTTTTTTCATATTATCAACTCCTAATTATTATATAATTATCATTTAATTTTACAACTAATGTTCACTATCATATTTCAATGCACCTTTAATAATAAAATATGTATCTCTAGGATCATCACAAAGACTGATAGTTAAGCAATCTCTCAATTCAGCTGTACCTTCTTTTACTTGATATGCTCCAGCACCTAATATTAAAAATGAAGTTGAATATCCCATTGCTCTACCAATATATCCAAAATTGTAATTTCCAATATCTTGAGATTCCATCCACATACCATCATAATATAAATCACCTGACCACTCTGCTTGCGTCTTTTAATCATATTTTGAACCTGACTTTACTTGGTCAATAAAATATAATAATTTTTCTGATGAATTCATTTTGGCAGACTCTTATACTATTTTCTTCACATTTTTCTTCAATGCCTTATCAAAATTTACAGAATATTGTGGACTAGGACATACTTTCTTTCCATTATTTTTAGTTTGAACTCTCTTTATTTCCTTACTTTTTTGTTTTGTGCGAGATGCAGAATTTACTAGAAGTGCTCCTCCAGCTAACACATCTACAAGCAAATCAGCACCAATAAAATACCCAGTTGAATCAATATAATTTATAAAATTATTATTACAATATAAATACATATTACTTCCAAACAAACTACCATTACTTATTATATAATTATCTGAATTTATAAACCTACCCCATACTGGATTATAATATCTACTATTTAAATAATATAAATTTATTCAATTGCATCATATTTTATAAAATGATGCAATTGACAACATATTTGATGCAAATAAAATTATTAAAGCTAGTTCTTATTTGAAATAATTTTCCCTAAATCCATTTCATATATTTCATCACATAAATCATTTATATCTGATTCTATATGTGACGCAATTATAATTATTTTTTCTGATTTAATATTTAGTAAATATTTTTTTATCTGTTCAATACTAGATTTATCTATACCATTAAATGGTTCATCTAAAATTATTATTTTAGGATTTTCCATTATAACAGATGCAATTCCTAATTTTTGTTTCATACCTAATGAATATTTACCAAATTTTTTATTTTTTTCATTATATAAATTTACAAGTTTCAATGAATCATCTATTTCTTTATCACCTATTAATTTATTAATATCTGCTAAAAGTTTTAAATTTTGAAATCCACTAAGCGAATTTATAAAATTAGGTTTTTCTATTAATGCTCTTGTTGAAGGTGGAAATACATCTTTTTCATATATATCTATATCATTTATAAAAACATTTCCACTAGTTGGTGTTAAAAATCCACATATTGTCTTAAATAATAAACTTTTTCCACTACCATTTCTACCAACAATTCCATAAACTTTTCCTTCTTCAAATGTGATATTTATATTATCTAATACTATATTTTCATCTAATTTCTTAGTTAAATTTTCTATATTTATTTTATATTTCATTTTTTTCACTCCTTTCAAATAAACACTTAATTTTATATTTTAAAATTAAATAAGAAATAATAATTATTATTATTAAAATTAATACAAGGATATAAAACTTTTCATTATTATATGCAAATAATATTTTACCATTATCTATATTTAACAAAGCAATAACTGGAGTTATAAAAGAATATAAATAAAAAATATTATTTTTAAATAATGGATATAAAGTAATAATCACATATTGAAATATTATTTTTAATATTAAATCAGTAAAAAATAATTTTAAAAATTCTAAGTTATATATATTATAATTCATAAAAAATAAAGTTAAAGATAATAAAATATATATTATTAAATTTAATATAAATGTTATTAAAATAATACTTATCATTTTATTTATAATATATTTTCTTTTACTAATTCTAAGTAATATTTGTTCTTTACCTAATTTTAAATCAGAAAATAATATTGATAATGCGTTATATGCAAATAAAAAGTTTGTAAGAACAATTATAAGTATATCTAAAAAATGTATTGTTTCATAACTTATCCCTATTGTTCTTGAATATAAATTAAAAATATTATTAAAAAAACTAGGAAACATTATTTTTTGAAATATTAAATATATAAGATATATAATTATAATACTTAAAATATATTTATATTTAGTGTTTTTTAAAATATCTCTTATAATTAAACTAATCATTTATACACCTCACTAAACATATTTCTTTTAGGAATATTTATAATTAAAATTAATTGTATAACAATAATTACAAATTTTATTATAAATGCATATAAACTTAAATTATTTACTGTTGTATATAACCGCATATTAAAACCGTATATAATTGCACATATTAATAAATTAATAAATATAACAATATATTTATTAAAATATATTGTTAATAAAAGTATAAAAAATGATATTAGTGTTGTATTAAATATTAAATTTAAAATTAATACAATTAATGAATCAAAATGTATTATATGTGTTTTTAAAATAAATATAAATATAAAAATAAATAAAAATATTAATATATCAATAATCAAAATAGATATAAATAAATTTTTAATTATAAAATAAATTAGATTCTTTTTTGTATCAAATCTTTGCATTAATAATAAGTCACCTTTAATAACACCATAAACATACATGGTTAACAATAGCATACTTGGAATTAATAAAAATGGAATAAAATTTATGTTTTCTAATACAAATTTTGTAATTTCTATATTATTTTTTGAATCATTATATATTAAGACTAAACTAAAAATAAAAATCATTACATATATAATCAAATATGATATTTTTTTAGATAATATAATATTATTAATAATAAACTTACTCATATTCTACTAATACCCTATCCTTATCATTATAAATTTTAAAAACAACAAATGTTGATAATATTGTTAAAATAATTGAATATATAACAATACCATAAACATTTCCATCTAATATAATCATATTAAAAATACTAAATGAATTATAAAATCCTTCTAATTTAATAAAAGATGATATAATTCCACCGATTAATATTTCAGAAACAATTGCAAAAGCAATAAATGAAATATATGAAACAATTATAGCAATAGAAAATTTTTTACAATATCTTGTTACGATTAAACCTATATTTAATATAAATATACTAAATAAAATTGACAATATTGCAGAAATAAATGCAAAGATAATATAATTAATTTCACCAAATCCGATTAAATATATTTCACTTGTCATATTTTTAAATAAAAATGAACAAACTATTAACATTAAAAATATAAAAGCAAAATAAACCCAATTATTATTTATATAAATATCAAGAAAAGTTTTCTTTATGTATGTTTTATAATTTGTTCTTTGACTAATTTGATAAAGCACTCCTGAATGATATATTTTAAAAAATTCTTTTATTCCAAAATAAATAATTATAATTGGATATATTAATATAAATACTTTACTATTGGCAAATGTCAAATAATGCCATTGCTTAACAAAATCAATATTAACCATAAAGTTTTTTAAAGTTTCAAAAGTCATATTTAATTCTAATTTCCACTGAAAAAACGAAAAAAGCATAAATAATAAAACTATTAACAAATAAATTAATATTTTATAATTTTTTTTCATAATATACTCCTTTTTAATAAATAATAAGTAATTATTGCTTAGTCTTTTCATCTTCTATATATCATAAAAAACACATATTTATTTTAAATTTGGATAAAATGTCGTTTTTATTGTATGAATAGTATTTTTATTATTTAATATAATTTGATTATACATTATAATTTATTAATTAACAACTATTATAAAAGTAAAATTTACAATTAGTTAATAAAAAAATATGTATTATTAATACATATTTAAACCATTTTATCTATATTTTTAGGAACTTTATCATTAACAATTGCATTAACTATTTTATCTTCTTGTTCCTTAGGAACATTTTTTCCTGTAATAGTACTTATTTCTTTAATTAAATCCCTTAATTTATTTTCATCTTTTAAATTATCTCCTTGAATTTTTTTAGCCAAACTTAATATAGTTTCCTTGTTAACATTTGTTTTATTTTCTATTTTTTTATAAAAATTATCACTAAAACCCATAACATCCTCCTAAGATATTATATGATTTAGTGATAATTTTGTTATTCTCCTCTATTTTTAAATTGTAAAACTACTGGAGTACCTTCTAAATCAAAAGACTCTCTTAATTTATTTTCTAAATATCTTTCATATGAAAAATGAATAAGCGTTTTATCATTAACATGAAATAATATTTTTGGTGGAGCTTTATCTACTTGATTAACATAATATATTTTTAATCTCTTTCCTTTATATGAAGGAGCAGGTTTTAATGTAGTAGCTTCTCCTATAACTTCATTTAATACACTAGTTTTTAATTCCTTATGTGAATTATCAAATACTTTTAGAACTTCTGGCATAATTGTATGAATTCTTTTTTTAGTTAATGCAGATGTAAATACTATTGGAGCATATGGCATAAAAGCAAAATGACTTCTTATTTCTTTTGTAACAGTATTCATATCTTTAGTACTCATATCCCATTTATTTACAACAATAACAGACGCTTTTCCTGCTTCTTTGGCATATCCAGCTATATGTTTATCCATTTCAATAATACCTTCTTCTATATTAAGTACTATTAAACAAACATCTGATCTATCTATTGCTTTTAATGCTCTTAAAACACTATATCTTTCTATATTTTCATATATTTTTCCTTGTTTTCTAATACCAGCAGTATCTATTACAACAAAATCTCTTTTATTATATGTAAAAGGTGTATCAATCGCATCTCTAGTTGTACCACTAACATTAGATACAATAGATCTTTCTTCATTTAATAAAGCATTTACTAAACTACTTTTACCAACATTTGGTCTTCCTATTACACAAAATTTAATTATAGATTCATCATAAGATAAATCATTTATATTTTTAAACTCACTAGTAATTGAATCAAGTAAATTATAAATACCACTATTATGTTCTGCACTAATAGGAATATATTCATCAAAACCTAATTCATAAAAATTATATATATTTAGATTAGATACTTTAGAATCCATTTTATTAACAGCTACAATTACTTTTTTATTACTTTTCTTAAGCATATCTTTAATCAAATAATCATTTGGTCCTAAATCTTCTTTACCATCTACTATAAAAACAATAACGTCTGCTTCATCTATAGCAAGTTCTGCCTGAATTCTTATTTCTTTATTAAAATCCTCGTTTCCTAAATCAATACCCCCAGTATCTATTAAATGAAATTTATAATCATTATAAGATATCATACTATAAATTCTATCTCTAGTAACACCTGGAGTATCTTCTATAATAGATATTCTTTTTCCAGCTAATCTATTAAATAAAGTACTTTTACCCACATTAGGTTTCCCAACTAATGCAACAGTAGGAATTTTCATAGAAATCACCTCTTTTGCATTATACCATAAAAAAAATAATAATCAAAATTTAATTAATTATTATTTATTATATTAAATACTTCCTCATCAAATAATATATCATTAACATTATCAAAAATACTAATATTATTAACATCTAATTTCAAATAATATTTATTATTATAAATATAATATTTATAGTCTTTAAATAATAAAATATCATCTATTTCATATAAAAATACACTATTATGATGATACTTAACATCTATATTTGTTTTTTTAGAATATAATGAAAATGGATCATATTCCCTTTTAATATTTAATATAATTCCATAATTATTATCTATATAACAATCTATATTAAAAATAGAATATAATTGTATTTGATATCTTTTTTTTAGTATTTTAAATACTTTTTTTAATAAATCATTAAATGTATCCATTCTAAAACTATAATAACTATTATGTATATATATTATATATTTATTTGAATTAATATATTTAATTTTCACTATATCACCAATATATAATATGAGTAATAAAAATAATTGTGATTGACACAATCGTCACTTAATGGTATCCTAATAATATAATAGGAGGCAATATGAAGAAAAAAAATAAAAAAGGAATGGAAATTAGTAATGGTGCATTAATTCTTATTATGATTTTTTGTGGAATAATAGGACTTTGTACTGGTATGCTTTTATCAAACTTTTTATGTATATAAAAAACACCTAATGGTGTTTTTTTAATCTTCTACAAAATCTAAATATTTAGTAATTTCATTATATATATCTTTTTTTCCATCTTTAGTAACAGATGAAAACAAAATTAAATTATCTTTATTCTCAAGTTTAATAGTATTTAAAATAATATTTTTATATTTTTCTCTTTGTCCAAAAGCAATTTTATCTATTTTTGTAGCAATAATAGTTACATCTAAATTATAATATTTTAAATATTTATACATTAATATATCATCATCAGTAGGTTTATGCCTAAAATCAATAAGCATAAATACTCTTTTTAATTCTTTTCTAGTTGCAACATATTCTTCTATCATTTTCCCAAATTTCATTTGTGTCTTTTTATCTGCAATAGCATATCCATAACCAGGTACATCAACAAAATAAAAATCTTTATTTATTTTATAAAAATTTAATGTCTGAGTTTTACCAGGTTTACTAGAAGTTCTAGCAAAATTTTTCCTATTAATCATAGTATTAACAAAACTACTTTTTCCTACATTACTTCTTCCGACAATTAAAAATTCAGGTAATTTATCTATAGGATACTGACTTTGTCTTACAGCAGATATATATAATTCAACACTTGTAATTTTCATAATATCACCTCACTAATTGTAACAAATAATAAAAAAAAAATCAAATTTACAAAAAA